>JAITBI010000028.1 GCA_031283685.1 Puniceicoccales bacterium
GTGATTTTTACACTTAAAGTTCCTCCCGGCATGTGGATTTTGATATTGTTTGAGCAGAGGTTCAATTTTCTAGCAACTGCGAATACTGCACATGCACTGGATCCAGAAGCGAGGGTATAGCCAGCACCTCGTTCCCAAATTTCTATCGCTATGGCGTTCCTATCAAGGATTTTGGCGAACTGCACATTTGTTTTTTCTGGAAACATTGGATTGCATTCCAAAAGAGGGCCCGCAGTTTTGATTTTTTCACAGGAAAGGTCATCGACAAAAATTACACAGTGAGGGTTGCCCATAGACACCGGGTAATACCTGTAAGTTGTGTCGTTTATTGTGAACGTCGACGAACCTCCGGGGAAATAGGGAATGTTACTATCTTTAAATAAAGAACATCCCATATCGACTTCGATTTGATCCTTGGAAAGGACATTGCATGTCACGGTCTTTTTGAAAGTTTTAACGAAAAATTCACTATGGGTAGAAACCTGTCCCAAGTCGAACATTGCCCGCGCAAAAATCCTAATGCCATTGCCACTTATTTCAGCCGTAGTTCCGTCGGGATTAATTATTTGTACTTTGAAAATATTACCACTGACCTTCATACCATAAAGAATTCCATCGGACCCTATTCCAAAATTTCTATGGCAAATTTTTTTTATCCCTGCCATGGTCGGCAGTTTGAACCTCGACGCATCCAAAAACAGATAGTCATTACCCAAGGCATGGTATTTTACGAAACACAAATCATCATTTCCTTTGGACATAATGTACGTTACGTGTACTTCTAAAACCGTAATCTTTTCACATGCTGCAATCACACGGACAAACACACTTCTTTAGTGTTAAACGGAAAGGATTTGTCTTTTCCATCAGGAGGGTTTCATTTAGAGGCTGCTCTCTTGGTCATTCGAACGGTTAAGTGCTTCTTGATTGGCTGGTTCTTTTTGATATATGCCCTGACAAGCACCACTTTCCGATTGAAATTCAGTAACCGTTATGTTAATCTTTCTGACGGCTGCTAGACCAATATTATTGATAAGAACATCCTGCAATACCTCACGTAGTGACCTGGATATATCTGCTAGGTTTTGCCTGCGACTAATGCGAATGGAAATGTCGATGGAAATGGCTCCTCTGCAGCATTTGACTTTTGTGCGTACTTTGTCCTTGATACCAACATCCTTTGCGAGAGATTCGATTATTTTGTTCAATGAATCTTTGCTCAGTGAAACACTCCCTTCATCGCTTTTGGAAATAAAAATCCTCTTCGGTCTCCAAAGTAGGTATAGAATATAAATAATGACAACGCCAGTAATACATCCTCCCAATAAGAATACGCACCTTAGTTGTTCCGTGTTCAAATTTTGTAAAATTTCTTTCATAGTTCTCCTTCAATAAATTCATTTTTGTCCGTCGTTTCCGAAATTTCAACACCATCAATGATGACATTTACTTTGCTAACTCCTGTCATTGTCATCTTAGTAATATGGTCTATTATGTTTTGTTGAACGTTGGAAGCTACTTTCGCGAGCTCACAACCAAATTTCAATGTTAAACAAATGTCAATCAGATAGTTCCCGAATTCATCTTCGGAAACATTAACCCCGTTGAGTGTTGATTTCTTGCTCGAAAAAAATGAAGCAATTCCGTTTGCAAATCCATGTTTGCCAACGGCTAACACTCCTTTTGTTTGCATGGCACTTAGTGTTGCAATATTTGCAATCACGGAGTGATTTATCTTAATTTCTCCCAAATTACAAGATGAATCGTCGGAAACCATTGGAATGGGGAACGAAGAATTTTTTCCTTTTTCTTTCTTATCACTTTTTTCTGTAGTCATAGTTTTAACAATTTTTAAAGTTTAGGGTATCCGTGGGAGTTCTACGTAGAAAATCATCCACAAACTTTGTAGTATACTGGCCAGAAACATAGCCTTTATCCATCATTACAGCTCTCACAAATGGAATTGTCGTCTTGACTCCACGAATCATATATTCGCTCAATGCACTATACATTTTTTTTATCGCAAGTTCCCGGGTTTGTTCCGAGGTTATCAGTTTAGCAACCATACTATCATAATATTGTGGAATAACATACCCAGAATAAACGTGGGAATCAACGCGAACACCATGGCCTCCAGGTGAGTAGTACAACGCTATTTCCCCAGGGCAAGGAGCAAAATTTCGGACGGGATCTTCCGCATTAATTCTACATTCGATGGCATGTTTGTTAATCTTAACATCCCTTTGGTCGATGGTTAATTTTTCACCGGCTGCAATATTTAACTGCCATTTGACCAAATCGATACCAGTAATTTCTTCTGTCACACCATGCTCGACCTGTATACGAGCATTCATTTCTATGAAATAGTAATGGCCCTGCTTGTCCACCAAAAACTCGACGGTTCCCGCATTTTGATAATTACATTTTTTAGCAATTTTAATGGCTGCATTACCTATTTCATTGCGTAATTTTTCCGATAGAAAAGGGGAAGGCGCTTCTTCAATTAATTTTTGATAACGCCTTTGTATGGAGCAATCCCGATCGAAGAGATGAATTATCTTTCCAAATTTATCCGCTAAAATTTGAAACTCTATGTGATGAGGTTCTTCGATATATTTTTCTATGTACACGGACCCGTTACCGAATGCTTTTTCAGCTTCTGACCGCACCATTTTATATTCCTTGCAGAAGGAAACGGAGTTATTAACCAATCGCATCCCCTTACCTCCACCGCCGGCTGCTGCTTTTATAATTACTGGATACCCAATAGAGTCTGCGAGATTTTTTGCTTCCATTTCGTTGTCCATTATACCGTCACTACCAGGCACACATGGAACATTGACACTTTTAGCAATGCTTTTAGCAATTGATTTATTCCCGATGGAGGCAATCGTTTCCGGAGATGGACCAATGAATGTAATGTTACAATCATGGCATTGTTGCGCAAAGGTAGGATTTTCTGATAAAAATCCATAGCCAGGGTGAATGGCATCTACATTGGTTATTTCCGCTGCACTAAAGATTCTGTCTGCCCTAAGATAGCTATTAGTACTCGTTGCATCACCTATACAGATGGCTTCATCTGCCAGCTGGACATGGAGGGACTGGTCATCAACCTCCGAATAAACTGCCACTGTTTTTATGCCTAATTCTCTGCATGCCCGAATTACGCGAAGGGCAATTTCACCCCGATTTGCTATCAAAACTTTTTCGAACATATTCTATTATGATTTTTTAACCTTGAATAGCGGCTGTCCAAATTCAACAGGTTGTCCGTTTTGTACGAAAATTTCCTTAATTACACCCTTAACTTCGGCTTGTATTTCATTCATCACTTTCATGGCTTCTATGATACAGACGACGGTTTCGGTATCAACGAAAGAATCCTTACATACAAAATCCTGAGATTCTGGAGATGGCGCACTGTAGAACGTTCCCACTATGGGCGATTTAATTATGTGGTAACTGGAGTCATCTTCCAAATTCACCATCTGTGATGCCTTATCTTCTCGTACTATGGCTGGAATGGCGTTGTTTGGTGACTGGGCAACATGGGTAGGGTGTACTTCCCATCCCCCCTGATTAATAATTTTCAAACGCATATTCTCCCGTTCGATTTCTAACTCATGAAGATTTGCATCCTTTACCAACGTTACCAATTGCTGTATTTCGTGTAAATCCAAAAAGCCTCCTACCATTTATCGTGTGTCTCCATGGAAAGAATTGAAAAATTTAATGCAATTAGAAAATATTGGTAAGTCCATATTCACCGTAGAAAATTGTCTGTTTCCCAGATTATTCCAGTCGAATACAAACATTCTATGTATTTGATATTTTTCTTACCTAATTTTTCTAGTGGCTGTTTGATAATTTGTGGCAGAATAGGTACAAGTTATGTTGACTATTCTAGGGATCTTGCTAGTGAATGTTTCCCTGAGAAAGGTATTACATTGAAAGGATATAGGAGGGTAATTATAAAGTTTAGTGGAGAGGTCTTAAAAGATAAAGCCAACAAGTCGGTCATTAATTTTACTACCGTTTACGCCCTATGCGAAGAATTAAAAATTCTCCACGGAACGGGATTGGAAATTGGTGTTGTGATGGGCGGAGGTAACATTTTTCGAGGAATGTCTAAGAACGAAAAAAAGGACTATGATCGCCTCACGGGGGATTATATTGGAATGTTGGCAACCATAATAAATTCCATGGCGATTGCAGACTTTTTAAGGAAACTCGAAGTGGCAGTGGAGGTTTTTTCTGCGCTTCCCATGTTAAATATCTGCGAAACATATTATCCAAGATATGCTCAAAAAGCCATGGGTGATGGGAAGATTGTATTGCTCGCAGGAGGAACTGGCAGTGCATTTTTTTCAACGGATAGTGCGGCTGCTCTTAGAGCAAGTGAATTGCACGCGGATGTTATTATAAAAGCGACAAAAGTTGACGGTGTCTACGACAAAGATCCTAAGCATCACCGCGATGCTGCTAAATTTGATAAAATTTCATTCCAAGAGGTCCTTTTGCGGCACCTGCAAGTTATGGATTCTACGGCATTTTCACTGTGTATGGACAATAATATACCCATACTTATTGTGGATGCCCAAAAGGATCTAAAAAATATTAGGCGTGCTGTCCAGGGAGAAATAGTTGGTACTACGATTTCAAATTTTTAACCTTTGAAAGACTTTCAATCAATATGGACATAAATGCAGAAACAAAAAAGGCGAAAGCAGCGATGGATGTCGCCGTAAAACACACTTTGACAGAATTCAATTCATTGCATACAGGTAAAGCTTCTCCCGGGATGGTTGAAAATTTATCCGTTGAAATATATGGATCGGTGTCAAAATTGCGTGAAATTTCCGCAATAACAACTCCAGATGTAAAGACCATACAAATCCAACCGTGGGACAAGGAAAGTGTCAAAGCAATTGAAAAAGCAATTTTGGCAGCCAATTTGGGGGTTACGCCCATTGTGAATGGGATGATTATTCGCTGTGTCATGCCTGAAATGAGTAGAGAACGTAGGCAAGAATTGAGTAAAGTAGCAAATAGCATGGCAGAGGAGGGACGTATTAAAGTTCGTTCTGTTCGTCGCGACACCATTGAAATTTTCAAAAAAGCCAAGAAAGATGGAGTAATTAGCGAAGATGAATTGAAGCGGGTGGAAAAGGATATCCAAAATATCACTGACGCCGCAATAAAAGAAATTGATAGCAGTCTCAATTTAAAAAGTTCTGACCTAATGAAAATTTAAATATCTTTCTAGGGAAGAAGTTTCCATCAATCGGATTAATACAATTTTGGTTTTTTTGCAGATGGATTGTTTTTCGACGTAAGGTTCTAATTCCTAGGAAATTTTTATTCTAATTGGATGGATTTTTTCTCGACAAGAAAAGGTAATACCTTTTATTAAAGGCGATGTCTGATTTTTATGTACATTGGACTAGTGATTTGGGTTTTATAAAATTATGCCAGAGTTTGAAGAGTGGTCTAAAGGAGAAGGTGAATCTAAAGAAAATGATGCTGGGCAAGCCCCTGAAAAAAATCAGGCGCGATATGCTCTAAAAAGAGGGCGGATTCCACAGGTAAGGAATTTTACTGAAAATGATGAAGCTGCAGTCGTAGGTGCAAGCATCGTCGACGTTGAACATGATGCAATAGGAGTTCGTTCCCAGGGAAAACCTGTTGCAGATGTTTCTCCGATAAAAAAATCAACGGAAATTGTGGAAGAGTCGGGTCATGTTACACCGGATAAGCGGTCCCGTTCACATCAAAAAACAATTAGACATGAGAATGAACAAAAAACAAAATTCCACGGAGGGAAAGTCCAATCCCATCAAACTCATAGCAGAGAGGCGTTTGAAAAGTGTCCTTCGCCGAAATCCAGGAGCAAGTTATTTAGGTTTTGGAAAAAGTTTTTAAAACTTTTTGGCATAAAATCGAAAGATTTCGAAAGTTCAGAGGATAGAGTTTGGAATCAAAAAAAGCGACACACGGTAAAACAAACAAATAATTTTCGCACTCCAGAGTCCAAAGCGCGCAAGGCAATTTTTCAAAAAAAGTAAAGTGAATTTCCATGGAAGCTGCTTATATCGTGGGTGGTAGGCAATTGGTAGGTGATGTAAAAGTTAGTGGTTCAAAAAATGCATGTCTTCCCATATTGGCAGCATCGCTTCTAACGGATGAGGAGTGTACGATAAACAATGTTCCCCGGCTGAGCGACATTGATACGATGCTTGAAATTTTCAAGACCATAGGTGTTGATTTTTCCTATGTCGGTCCCCATGCGCTGAAAATTCAAGCCCGTAATATTTCAAGCGAAGTGCCTGGACCGCTTGTAAAAAAAATGCGAGCTTCCATTTGTTTGATGGGATCATTATTAGGACGCCTACGTAGGGTCGTCATACCTAAGCCTGGAGGATGTGTAATCGGTGATCGTCCTTTTGATCTACATATCAAAGGATTTAAAGCGCTTGGCTATGAAATTTCCGAAGAGGGCGAAATTTGGACGCTGGATGGGAAAGATTTATACGCAGCAAAGGTTTGCCTTAGTGGTCCACGGGGCAGCACCATGACAGGGACAACGAATGTTATCATGGCAGCAGTTATGATACCGGGGCAAACCATTATCGAGGATGCTGCCATTGAACCGGAAATCGTAGATTTTTGCCGATATTTAATCCGTATGGGTGCTAAAATAGAGGGAGTAGGGACATCCGTCCTAACCATCCATGGAGGAGAACCGTTACATGGTTGCGAATATACCATCATCGGGGATAGGATGGAAGCTGGAACATTTGTCTGTGCCGGGCTAATCACAGGTGGGAATATTAGGATTTCAGGGCTTGAATTTGATCTTCTCAACTCATTTTTATATCCTCTTAGAAAAACAGGAGCCAATGTTTTTCAAAACATCGATGGAACAATACAGGTGCAATCAGATGAACCATTGGCGGCAATTGACGTGGTGACTGGACCACATCCGGGATTCCCAACCGATTTACAAGCCCAACTCTGCGCGTTGCTTACCCAATCCGACGGCAATTCCACCATTAGGGAAAACATATATCCCAATAGGTTTATGTATGTGACAGAACTAAAAAAGATGGGGGCTATCATTGACCATGTGGGACCGTGTGCCCATATCAAGGGTTCCTGTTCCCTACGAGGAGCCCATCTTCAAGCAACGGATCTACGGGCCGGTGCCGCGTTATATTTGGCGGGATTATGTGCTGCAGGAGATACATTTGTCCATGACATTTTTCATCTAGATCGCGGCTACGAAGCACTGGAAGATAAACTTCAACTATTGGGCGCCAAAATCAAGCGTATTAAAATCGAGTAGGAATTTTTTCTTTGTATTGCAAAGAATACCAGACATAATATATATTATGCGAAAAACAAAATTGTTTCGATACAACCTATTGGGCGTTTGCTATGAAGGCTTTTAGCCTTCGCTGGTCTTCCGCTGATTCGCAATACATTATTTGATAGCTTGGGTACTCGCTAAGCAACTGCACCAGGCCGCCTTCGGGTAAAGCGGTTGGTCCTTCTCTTTTGGCAGAATCTAGTTCAACCCATTGCCCATCTGGCAACTTTCTGACACACCTAAAATGTGAGCCAGTGTCAATTATTGCTCGGTCACCGCCGTTGGGTAATTCATTTCTTCTCAAAGCTTCTAGAAGGTCTCTTTTTTCTTGGGAAACATCCGCATCCGCCCGTGGCCCATCTGTTATTTCTCTTCTTGGCCCACTTTCCACATGCAGCGTTATCCCAGCTTGTTTTTCCACGGCAATTCTTAAAGCAACCGGGTCCAACCCATCGGCAGGGGACAAAGATCCCTGCAACTGCCCTGAAACACCTTGGATGGACCTAAGGTATTCATCAAATTTGGGGTGAACTTGTTCGCCTAAACTCCACTTGAGATTAGGCAATTGCCAAGAATTTAAGTCATGGATACAGTCACTTATGTCTCGCATGGAATTGGTATGACGTTTCAATGGGTCGTTTTTCAAAAGGTCCTCACCTTCCTGTCCCATTGCTGTAATAGCTGCGATTGCATGATCAAGTTTTGCTAACTTTTGATCGATTAAATCTTTAGCTTTCCTGCCCTTCTCATCGTCATTAAATAGGCTTCGCATTAATACTAAATTTTCCTGAATACTCCTTAGTTCTAAAAGAAGACCAGATCCTTCTGTGAAGCATCTGTATAGGATATGGGAACCTTCTACGTCATTCAAGCCATTCAAGCCAAAGATAGGTTTCCCAAAAAAATGGTTTAACGCATGTATTCCACAAGTATTTGAGCCTGGTATTTGGGTTTCAAAATATAGTTCGTCTGGATGTGAAGGATGTATTGGAAATGTTCTTGCAGCCACGCGAGTCCGATTGAATTTTTCCGTAGCCCTTTTCTGGCCGCTTCGCACGTTTTGCGCTGGACTTCCAGCATCTCTTCTCTCTACATGCTTCCCCATCCTTGCTATGAAGTCTTCAAGCTTTTGCTGGTCTTTCGCTGTGGGACAGTACATTACTTGATAATGAGGACAGTTCAAAAGTAGTTGTGCCAAGCTACCCTCGGGTAAAATGCGTGGTCCATTAGAATCTAATGAAACCCATTGCCCATCTGGTCGTTTTTGAACACATACAAAATGTGAGCCAGTGTAAATTATTGCTCGGTTAGCGTCGTTGGGTAATTCATTTTTTTTCAAAGCTTCTAGAAGGTCTTTTTTTTCTGTGGAAGCATCCGCTTGTGGCCCATCTGTTATTTCTCTCCCTGGCCCACTTTCCGTGTGCAGCACTACCCCAGCTTGTCTTTCCAGGACAATTCTTAAAACAACCGGATCAAACCTATCGGAAGGAGAAAAAGATTTACGTAACTGTTTCCAAACCGATCCACATTTGTAATCATTTAATGCATTAAAATCTAAGTCATTGATACAGTCACTTATGTCTTGTATGAAACTGGTATGACGTTTCAATGGGTCGTTTTTCAAAAGGTCCTCACCTTCCTGTCCCATTGCTGTAATAGCTGCGACTGCATGATCAAGTTTTGTTAACTTTTGGCTGAAGGAATCTTCATTCCGTAGTTTTTCCCGAATACTCCTAAGTTTTGAAACAAGATCAGATCCTTCTGTGAAGCATTCATACAGGATATGGGCGTCTTCTGCGTCCTTCGAGCCAAAGATGGATCCTCTTACAAAATGGTTTAACACGTACATTCCGCAAGCATTTAAGTTTTTCGTTTGAGTTCTGCTATAATGTAGTTTGCCTACATGTGAAGGATGTAGGGCAAAAGTTTGGTGTGGTATGTTATTAGATGGATGACTCGCAGGTACAGTTATGTCAGCCGTACGATTTTCCAGGGATACTCCTGGGGCGAGTGAACCCAGAGCTATTGCATCTGATTGCCCCTGAGTTCCATCAGGCGTTGCTGCCACGCTAAAACCTCCAAATTTTCCTTGGGCCGCTTCTTGGTCGTTTCGTCGTAAAACCGGACCTCCACCATCTCTCTGAACTTGTTTTTCCATATCAATTCTTTCCTGTGCTCGCGCGAGAGAATGTTATAATTGAAATGATTTTCGTCAATAAAATTTTTAATATGTTCTAACAGACTTCGCTCAAATGAAAACTATGTCAGCATACACCATTGCCGTTAATTCCAACTTCTAATCATCAACATAATAACCCCAACGATGATGGTTTATCTTATCGTACAAATTTTCTAAGCATTCCCTTTCTTCATACGCGTCCCGTTTTAAGTAGCTTAATGCTCTCGCAAGGCGTGAATGTAGGTCTTCAACCGTATCGTGTTCAAAGGTTGGCAGTCTGTCCAGTTTACGCGCATCGAGTAACAACTTCAAACAGGTCACCCTATCCTTGTCCCCGTTTTCGACCAGGTCCACCAGATTATAGACAAAATCTTCGTCTGGGTTTAGACTGCCCAGATAGCCTTTTCCGATCGCCAGCTGTACACAGTCTGTACCACGCTCTTTAAGACGGAACAGTGCTAGGGCAAAATCGTTGGCTACATCGCGCTCCAGGCGGAGGTTACGTAGTTCTTCCCCTTTAAGTAACTGCCATAGACGAACTGCACACTCGTTTTCATCCTCTCCGACCTTGCTCAATGTCAAGGCAAAAACTCTGGCCGTGTCGACATCTTCTAGATTTAGGCTGTTCAGATGGCCATCCCTGAACAGCTGCCATACACAGTGTGCACCATTCAATCCAGCGTTGGACAGGCTCATAACAAACTCTTTGGCCGTATCGGCATCTCCTAGGTTTAGGATGTCCGGATTCAGTATATTTTCCTCGAGTAACAACCGCACACAAGTTGCTCCATTTTCTCCGACCCCGATCAGGTCTCTGGTAAAAGCTTTGGCCGTACCGGCATCTTTAAAAGTCGGATTCAGCAAGTTTTTCTCGAGCAACAGCTTTAAACAATCTGCACCATATGTAGACTTGGACAGTCTTTCAACAAGCTGGATGGCTGCGTCGCCCTCAAATCTTAATGGGTTGCTCGTTAACAACCGCCCTAAACATTCTACACCATGACCATAGTATCCAGCGTTGGTCATGTCTAAGATAAAATCGGCATCTAGGTTTAGGCTATTAAAGCAGCCTCTCCCAAACAACAGCTGAAAACAGTTTCTGTCTCCCCACTTGGCCAGGTTTATGGCAAGCTTTTTGGCCGTATCGGCATCCGGATTTAGGTTCATGACATCCGCTAAGCACTCTAAACACTTTGGACCCGCCGGTCCGATTTTGGACAGTGCCAGGGCAATCTGATTGGCCGTATCGGCATTTTCAAAAGCCAGATTCAGCAAGTTTGCTCCGAGCAACAGCTTTAAATGTTCTCCACCATTGCTAGACTTACCTAGTGCTGAGACAAACTCTTTGAATTCAGCGTCATTTAAATTTATAGAGCCTAATCTGCCATTTCGGATCAACCTATCTAAACATCCTACACAACACCATCCAGCATCGATTAAATCTAAGATAAACTCTTTGGGCTCCATGTTTTTTAGATCTTCCAAATTGTTGTCATCAAAAATCAACTGCCGTAAACGATATGCACATTGTTCGTTAGCCATGGCCAGATCTGGGTCCCGTGTCCATTTTTCCGTGAACTTTGGCGATGGTTTATGTACAGGTCCGGGCTTGCTAGCCTTGGCCAGTGCCAGGACAAGTCTTTTAGTCGCATTGGCATCTAGACGATTCCAATTAAAGCCCGAATTGGGTTGCCCCAGTGCTGCTAAAACCTTAGTTTTGCCAGCGGGGTTAGGTATGCTATCGATAGCATTAGTAATGGTATTTGCATCGATATTTGCTGTTTGGCAAAATTTTAGCAAATTTTGCACATTAGCGCTAACATTTTCTAAACTCCGTGGCGATGCGGCGTGGTGAAAGGCTAGCTGCAAAATAACTAGTTGGCTGTCTTGGTCAATTTTACTAAAAGCTCGCTTGGCGGTTTCGGTGAGCATGTCCCTGCCAGGTAACCAGGATTTTATCCGGGCAATAAATCTATCCCAACCGCCAATTCTACTTTTCCCCTCTCGGATCGCTGCGGCCAGATCTTCTGCTTGATCTGTTAGATCTTTAAGTTCAAGAGCAAAGGCATCCACTGGATCAACTTCCGCCGGGACACTTGATCCAGCTGTCCTCCTTTGTGGGCTCGTATGTGTAGTTAAACGACCGCTCAATTGTTGCGCACCCACTCTTCTTTCACACATCTGGCTTACAAATTCCCTCACTTCAAAATTCATAACACCTATGCTGCCACTCCTACCCATCGGGTTTGCTGCATCCGGCCCGCCGTTCAGCGGCACATCTGGATTAGCGCTTAATTGTTCAGCTGTTCCATCCATAAAAATATCCTACCAGAAAAAACAAGTTTACATAGTTTGGTAAGAATGTCAACTATTTCAAAAATTATCCTTCCGCCATGATTTTCACGGTAGAGGTAGCTTAGCTAAATCGAGAATCAGAAGATTTTGCGCAAGGCTTAAAGGTACGAATGGACAAAATTAAACTTTGCCATTTGATGCTAATAGTTGTTCAATTTTTTCAATGTCCGAGGAAAAAATCCTTACCCCTTCGGCGAGTTTTTCAGTAGCCATTGCGTTTTGGTTGAGCTCATAGCGAAATGTTTTTTCGTCATAGGATAGTTTTTCTATTTGCATTTTTTTGCTTTCATCAACCGACAGAATCTTTTCGACCCTTTGGAACGATCTGTTTAGCTGCTCCAATAATGCCGGGCTTATGGTCAATAGGTCGCAACCGGAAAGTGACACGATTTCTCCAATATTCCTAAAACTTGCTCCCATTATTTCGGTTTTGTGGCCAAAGTGCTTGTAGTAATTAAAGATCTCAATCACAGATTTTACACCGGGATCATCGTTTTGAGTATACTCCAAGTTCGTCTTGGCCTTGTACCAATCCAAAATTCTTCCCACAAACGGAGAAATCAACGTCACATTTGCCTCCGCGCATGCAACGGCTTGAATCTTTGAAAACAACAGCGTTAAGTTGCAATGGATCCCTTCTTTTTCTAAAAATTTGGCGGCACAAACTCCTTCCCACGTTGCCGCAATCTTTATCAATACCCTATCCCGGGAAATTTTATTTTTCTCATACAAACCTATGATATCCTTCGCCTTTTTTACCGTTGCTTGGGTATCGAAAGATAACCTCACATCGACCTCCGTAGACACTCTTCCACCTATTATTTTCAAAATTTCTAGACCAAATAACACGACTAGGTAGTCCAGGGCAAAGCCTATCCCCTTGGTCCGTGCAACCGCCCTACCCTGCCCTACCAAATGAGCATATTGTGGTTGGCTGGCGGCCTTCAATATCAACGATGGATTTGTTGTGGCGTCCGACGGTTTAAACTTTTCTACCAGTTCGAAATCTCCCGTATCGGCCACCACTTTCGTAAATAGCTTTAACTGTTCTAGGCTTGATTGCATGACTATGAGACGCTTGATAAGTAATTTTTGTTTCGCCGCAATAAAAGAAAACAAACAAAATTATCCAAAAAAAATCTGTTCCAACATCAAACAAAGTGTGTGATATATGGGCAGGTGTAGCTCTTGAATTTTAAATGTTTCAGACTCAGGCGCTTTGATACAAATGTCACAATGCTGCGCAAGGCCGCCCCCTGTTTTCCCTGTCAACCCGATAACATTCATATTTTTTGCCTTTGCCACAATGGCTGCTAGAATAACGTTTTTCGCATTACCTGAAGTTGAGATGCACAAAAGAGTGTCTTTACTTTTCCCAAGGCCATAGGTTAATTGTGCAAAGCAATACTGAGGGTTGCAATCGTTGGCATAGGCACTGTTGATCGCAACCATATCTGGCAAAGAAATGGCTGGTAAGGCACCTTGCAGGTTATCGGCAATTTCATTCCCTACCATTTTTCTAACTACTTCATCGACCTTTCGTTTGGTACAAAAACTTTTCAATAGTTCGCCGGCTATGTGGCTCGAATCCGCAGCACTACCACCATTACCACAAATTAGCAATTTACATTCATTTCTGAAAGAATTGGCGATTAGATCACAGGCATGTTTAATGTCATTCTCGCAGATTACCAGTGGAGGATATCTTTTCAGACAGTCGGACAAATAATCATACATGGCTGGCATGGATAATTAATTTGCCGTATCATACAATCATATTTTCCGGTTATACCATATCAGAAATTCATATGGATCCATACGGGATGATATTAATTGATATGGCAAAAAGAATGCGGCTTTAAAAAGCAACACTAGTCCAATACAGTTTCTCGGTTTCCGACGAAAATTTCCCACCTTTCGCCACAAAAAGCTTGCTAAAACAAAGGTATGAAATATCGCTTAAAAACATTAGTCTCGTTCGTCTAGCGGTCAGGACTCAGGATTTTCATTCCTGCAACAGGGGTTCGATTCCCCTACGGGACGCCAACTGTAAAAGTGGCACAACCACAGGTCTTGCGGGGGATATGGGAAGTATAAAACAGAGCATCAAAAAAAGTCCAAGGACAAAATATGGACAAAAATCTCATCTCAAAAAATAAAGCTATTTCTGCCACTACCCTGATTTCCAATGCTACTTGATCTATGCCGATTAATTTAAAGTTACATTAATAGCTCTTAGCCCAAATGGCTTTTTGTTTGCTTGGATGGTCGGTAAAAATACATGACCCGGACGAAGTTTCTGCAAATGGTAGACAACGAATCGTTATGCCGAGCTCCGATTTCATTTTGTTTTCTATGGCATTACTTCCACACCAATGGGCATAGGCAAAACCTGGATTTTTTTGTTTAAAAAATTCAACAAATTCTCTCTGAGAGTCTATATGTTTTGATTTTTCTTCCCGATACTTTTGAGCGCGCTTGAATAATACGGTTTGGATATCCGCTAGCACGTCGGCTGCTGAGGAAATGAATTGCATGTACGGAATGGAATTTTTCTCCTTCGGAATGTCCCGCCTGTAGACGCAGATTGAGCCATTTTGAATATCCCGAAGTCCGATTTCAAGGCGGACGGGAACACCTTTTTTTATCCATTCCCACGATTTTTCTCCACCACGAACGTCGCGATCGTCAATCTCGACACGCAACTTTTCATCTTCCAGGAATATTTGCGACAATTCCGTCTGCAAAACTTTACAATATTCAAGGACCTGTCGTTTAGAATCTTCCCTATAGATTGGCAAAATGACAATTTGTGTCGGAGCTAGGTGGGGCGGTAAAACAAGGCCATCATCGTCGGAGTGGGTCATAATTAAACCACCGACTAGCCGCGTGGTCACACCCCAAGAAGTTGTCCATCCAAATTCTTCATGGCCATTTTCATTGATGAATTTTATATGGGACGATTTTGCAAAATTTTGGCCTAGGAAATGGGAAGTTCCTGCCTGCAAAGCTTTCCCGTCCTGCATCATAGCTTCCAGCGCAAAGGTGGAAGCGGCACCAGGAAATTTTTCCGATTCCGATTTTTTTCCACAAATGACGGGCATGGCCATATATTTTTCAGCAAATGTCTTGTAACATTCGAGCATATCTAAGGCTTCCTTTTGGGCTTCCTCATTGATAGCATGGACGGTATGTCCTTCTTGCCATAGAAATTCTGTCGTACGTAGAAACATCCTTGGACGCATTTCCCAGCGTACTACGTTTGCCCATTGGTTAATTTTTATAGGTAAGTCGCGGTAGGATTGGACCCATTTGGAAAACATTTCTCCTATGATCGTTTCAGATGTAGGACGAACAATCAATGGCTCGTCCAGTTTGGATGTCGGTTTTAGACCACCTTTCCCATCAGGCTGTAAACGGGTATGGGTAACAATCGCGCATTCCTTTGCAAAACCTTCCACATGCTCTGCTTCCTTTTCAAAGTACTTCAGGGGAATGAAAAGGGGGAAATAGGCATTTTTATGCCCAGAGGCTTTGAACATCGCATCGAGACGTTTTTGAATAAGTTCCCAAATGGCGTATCCCCAAGGACGGATTACCATGCAGCCGCGGACCGGACTATTATCTGCCAAATCAGCCGCTTTAATCACCTGCTGGTACCATTCTGGAAAATTCTCCTCTCGCGTGGGCGATATGGCACCTTTTTTGAGTTTTTCCGCCGAATTTGGCGATTGTTCAGTAACCATATTAGTTTACACTAAGTAAATGAAGCGGAATAATTTTTCAACATAAAATCGACATTTCAGAACTTTAAATATTCTTTGCCAAAGTATTCTACCAAGACGGCTGGAACTTTTACCGAAGAATTACCTTGCAGATTATTTTCCAATAGGGCAGCCAATACGCGCGGGACTGCCAAGCCGGACCCGTTAAGGGTGTGCACATGGTGAAGTTTCCCATCGACCTTCGATCGAAATTTTATTCCAGCCCGTCTGGCTTGAAAATCCGTGAAATTGCTACAGCTAGACACTTCGAGCCAACGTTTTTGTCCTCCCGACCAGACTTCCAAATCATACTGTTTGGAATGCGCAAACCCTATATCTCCCGTACAAATGGATAATACGCGGTATGGAATTTCCAATTTTTGTAAAATTCTTTCCGCGTCTACCCTCAAATTTTCAAGCTCTTGAAAACTGATGGATGGATGGACCCATTTTACCAGTTCGACCTTATCAAATTGGTGCAACCTGTTCAATCCGCGGACATCTTTTCCCCAACTTCCCGCTTCCCGGCGAAAACATGGCGTGTAACCACAACGAAAAATCGGCAGTTCTTCTTCTTCGAAAATTTCATCGCGAAAAAAATTTGTCACTGGAACTTCGGCGGTAGGGATACAATAAAGATCGTCCTGGGAATCGTGATACATCATGCCTTCCTTGTCCGGCAATTGGCCAGTGGCCGTAGCACTGTCCGGGTTAACTAAAATGGGGCACATGAACTCCGTGTAGCCATTATTTTTTGCTTCATCGAGGAAAAAATTCAGAAGGGCACGGACAAATCGAGCCATATCTCCGATGTAGAACGGGAAACCGGCACCTGTTACTTTTACACCCCGTTGGAAATCAATCCCCTTCGAAAACCACGGAATGTCATAGTGGGGTATTGCATGGGGCGATATGTCTCCAATAGATCCCCATGTGGCAACCGTTACATTGTCTTTTTCTGTTTTTCCAATTGGAACGGATTCATGGGGAACATTCGGAATAGACAGATATAACGTCTGCCATTCTCCATCGATTTCTCGAATCTTCGTTTCGGCTTCTTTTACCTTCGATGAAAGATTTTTCAGGTCTCCAATGATATTCGAAAATGCCGTAGATCCCTTTCCCAAAGCCGCTATTTTATCATTTTTTGATTTTTGTTCAGTTCGCAGTGCTTCGAATTCGGCTACGTAAGCCCTTCGTTGGGCATCGACTGTCAAAAATCTATCAATGTCGCATTGAAACTTTTTCTTGCTAACACCGGCCTTTATTTCATCAGACTTTTTTCGTAAATCTTCTAACGATAACATTACAACTCCCCTTACAAAAGACAAAAATGCAACGATTAACTATCACTACTAGATATTTTTCAATCCCAGTTTTACTAGGAAATGATCTTTTGTACAAGCCCTGCCTTTATGGCTTTGACTGCCACCCAAGCCCGCTTCACCTGCCCGTTTGGCAATAATACGCGAATGCGCTGCAAATTTGGTTTGAACAAACGCTTTGTTCGCTTCACAACGTGGGTGCCGATTCCACCGCTTTTCTTAGATTGTCCTCTGCGAATAATGCGGCATCCTGTACTACGAGCTTTTCCGGTTATTATACAAATTCTAGCCATGTCTCTCCAATTGAAGGAATGGCTTAATGGATAACTAGTAGAAATCAAGAATTTTCGTGAAAAATTTATATGTCGTGAAGTCTGTGGGGTTTAATACCTGCCTTCAAAAGGGAAATAATTCATGCACATTGGCGGAAAAAGCTACAAAGCACGAAAATTGCTAGAATGATTCTATACCACGCAAAAATCATCATCCCATTGCGTGCAATGAAAGAAATCAAAAACTTTATCGCCACCATGGATGATAGGCAAGCTATGCTAATTCCCAGCAAAAATGTCTTTACGCTAAAATATAAAAATATGATATCGAAGAATTTTACGAATTCATATATGGTTGCCGCTGATAACGTCACAAATCCAAGGAGAAAGCTGTATTCTGCCGCTTCTGACCTGCGCAATCCACACCGGTACCCACCAACTATGGTTGCCATTGATCTGCTCGTCCCAGGAATGAAAGCCAGGCATTGCCAAAGCCCGATGAAAAAGCTTTTAGCAAATGTTAGATTGTCAATTCTTCCATAGCCTCTCATCCACCTTTTACGGTAAGATTTCTCAACGCGAATCATAATTATGCCACCGATAATTAGCGCAATGGCGACTGGAAGAGCATGGTATAATATTTTTAGCCATCCGCTGATAAAAGGACCAATTATTGCTGCCGGCAGAAATGACGCGGTCAGGTTAAATATCAGATTGCGTCCGTGATAATTGTGGCCAAATAGGCCCAGGAACATATCAGTAAATCTGCGTTTATATAAAAACAGTACGGCAAGCATTGATCCAAATTGAATTATAACAAAGTAAGCATTCTGAGCCTGTGCCTTCGAAACTTTTGAATCATCTGCATCGCCTGATGGTAAAGGCTCATGGCTTAGAAGGAATCGATCGACCAATATCAAGTGCCCGGTCGATGAAATCGGTAAAAACTCCGTCGTTCCCTGGGTAATTCCAAGAATAATGGATTCTTTTGTCGTAAAAATGTTTTCACCATGAGAATTGGTTAAAAATGCCATGGCAATGGTAAGAATTAACAAAATCTTTTTCATATGGATAGGTGCTAGGGAGTAAAGGTTTTTAATTTGTTTGTTATCGCTTGTAACGTTTCAAGCTCTAAATCATTCGGATTAAGGGAATAGTAATCTGTGAGAAGATTTGCAATTTGCATAAGCCAGTAGACGTCATTTTGAGTCAAAGTGTTTTCTCCCGCCATGGAAGCCAGCAAAGTTTCCCACGCAAATTGTTTCATTTCATTGGCCGATGAGCTTGCTTGTAGGACAAAGCAGTACATAGCGGCGATCTCTATGTGCAAAGACTTATCGGCAATAGCAAGGGAATATAGCCGTTCGAGTATCATTTGGGCACGTTCTATGAATAGGTCGTCTTTGTTTTTTTGAGCAAAAATCGCCTTTGCCAGGCAAAATTCAGTGAAATGGTATCGTTTGTCAAACGGAAAATTTTTCAGCAGCTCCTCATACACAAGTTGAGCGTCACTAAACCTTCCGATCAGCCGTAGCAGGTCTGCCAGTTCCAAATGTGCCGCATACATGATTTCATGGTTCTTATATTTGAAAACCAAAGTCGATAGATGGGTAATCGCTTCATCGTAGTGAGCCATTCCCAGCGATTTACAATATTCGGCACATCGATAATATGCGAACGGGGAGTATGTACAATTGGCTTCCGCGCATTTGAGCAGAACATCACATGCTTTTGAAACATTGCCTGACTTAAAAAAGTATTCCGCCTCTTCAAAATATGACAACATCGCAACTTCCTGGTCGGCATAGTCCGATCTCAGTTGTTCAAATGTTAGAAAGGCAGCCTCTTTGTTCTGCGATTTAAGTTCGCAAACTCCTTTCATGAATAGTGCTTGCCCGACAATTTGAGAAATTTCAGCGGAACTGCTTTTGGTTGGAAAAATTGTACAAATATTAGCTGCGGCGATGTGGGCTTGTTGATAATGTTGCCTGGAGAATAATGAGTATGCTTGGAGCAAATAAAATTTTACCAGATAAAATGGTTGAATTTTGTTGGCATAGGTGCCTAAAAGTATGGATAGCCATTCCATGGCTTGCTGCGAATTATTATCTCGTATGAGGGCATCGATATATAACAATTCCGCATGCCATCGATATTCCGTGAATAAATTGTGACACTGTCTAGCACTTTGTAAATGTTGCTCTGCCAACACTAAGTTTTTGGATTTAATGTCAGCCTGAATGAGTTGGCACAGTATCTTGTCATACTTCACATTATCCATATTTGTTTTCAGAACCTCTTCGTAGATATGGGCAGCGATGTCATAGGCTTCGCTCAAATAGAAAGCGTTCCCGATCTGTATGGTTGTGTTGATTTTTTCAGCATCATCAGAGGTAATATCCCGAACCTTGCCCAGATAGTGGGCTGACATGCGATAATCTTTCGGTTCCTGTTGCCAGGCCAAATAAGCAAGTGCATGGTATATATTTTTCATAAGTGCTTCCTTGGGGAATTGGAGAGCGATTTCTTCTGCTATGCGCTGTGCTGTGGTGAGATTTTCGGCATCGATCGCCAGCCTGAGTTTGGCAAATAAAATATGATGCATCATGTTTTTAGAAACAGATGTCTGGAGTTTCACATCGGACAATGTTTTGATTGCTTCTATCCGTTGATTTGTGTTTTCGACCGAAAGTAATAATAGTTTCAATACTTGCTTTTTTAGCTCTTCATTGGCTGAAGATAGTAACAGTTCGAGGACCGTATTTAATCCACTCGCAGAAGAAAGTCCATCGGCAATGGCACGGTATAGATAAAGTGACTGCAAATCTTGAACGTTTAAATCTTTTGTGTTGGAAATTTGCTCATCCAATAGATCTTTTGCTTTTTGCCCATTCCCGCTGTGGATCAGCATAAGGGCATAGGTTTTTACAAACGGATAGTTGGTTTTTTGCAATTTATATTTTTTATACATGGCATCGGCAGCTCCAAGAAGGTTGTTTATAGCCGCTGAATGCGTTGGGAATTGCAGTAAAAATTGGATTACAAACGCTTGAACACTGATAGATTGGTCGATGGATAGGGAGTGTTTTTTTGCTTCTTCCAAATTATTTGCCATCTCTTCGAAGTTTGCAGCCATGGCGAATACCACACTCCTAATGGCGTGATACCATGCAAGCTCATCGCCATTGAAAGTTTTTATGTCCAACTTTAGTAGAATTTTGTTTGCCACCGCGAAATCATGCTTAAAGCAAGCTACGATTGCAGCATTTAATAGAAATTTGTTTTTAAATTCTCTGGAAACTTCGACGTGTGTTAATTTCAAAATCATGTCGAACAGTCCCATTGCATCTGAAAACTCTCCTGAAGCCAAACATGATTCCAAAAAGCCCGTGCAAGCTACGTATTTCTGCTCATTGGATAAATCTTTGATCGCCAGTGCTTCCATGAAGAATTTTTTAGCAAGGGTGAAAAAACCAATTTTATATGCCCCATTACCGCTGTTTATCAAAGATTCAAACTTTTTGTCAAAATTGATATCTACAACTATGAAATCAGTGTTACTTTTAGTGTCTTTCGGTAATTCGTCTTCCGCCAAGCCGACATTCCAACAAAAAGTCAGTGCTACCAATAGAAATAATTTCGCGAAACTTCTCATTCAAGTTTTACTCTACGGTTACCGATTTTGCTAGATTTCTTGGCTTGTCTATGTCACATCCCCGTGCTTTTGCAATGTAATAGGCGAAAAGTTGTAGCGGAATTGTCGCCAGTATGGGTTTAAGAGCATCGTGGGTATCCGGGATCACCATTAAATCATCGAGGTGATTGGGTGAAATTTGATGTCCTTCCGAGGTTATTGCTATTATTTTGGCATTTCTGGCTTTTACCTCCTGTATGTTGGAAATATTTTTTTGCCAAATATCATTTTGGGTGGCCAAGAAAACACATGGACATTGGTCTGAAATCAGAGCTATTGGCCCATGTTTCATTTCCGCTGCCGGGTACCCTTCCGCATGAATATATGAAATTTCTTTTAGTTTCAGTGCACCTTCGAGAGCTATAGGAAACATCGACTGCCGCCCGAGAAATAGCATATCCTTGTAGTGGGCATATTTTTTTGCAATCCGCTGAATTTCACCCTTTTTATCTAAAATTTGTGAAATCTTTTTGGGTAATTCCAACAGAGATTGGACAAATTCACTGCCTTCGTCAAAACTCATGTTGTGTAACCGTCCAAATAGCAATGCCAACATGGCGACTATGCACAGCTGTGCCGTAAATGCTTTCGTCGACGCAACCCCAATTTCCGGCCCAGAATGTTGATAGATTCCCCCTTCCGATTCCCTAGCTATGGTGGAACCTATGCCATTCGTTATTGCCAACGTTCTGTATCCCTTACGTTTGGATTCTTGCAACGCTGCCAAGGAATCCAAGGTTTCCCCCGATTGGCTAACGATAAAAACGAGCGTATTCTTATCCAAAGGAACGTTGCCATAGCGAAATTCCGAAGAATAAGCTACTTCAACCGGGATCCTTGCATATTTTTCTATCAAATACTCAGCCACCAAACAGGCATGCCATGCCGATCCGCATGCACAAAATAAAATCCTATCGATTTGCCGCAGTTCGCGGGGTAGCAGTTGCAACCCTCCAAATTTTGCTGTACTGAGGTCATCCGAAAACCGTCCACGCATAGCATTTTCTATGGATATGGGTTGTTCGCAAATCTCTTTTAGCATAAAATGTTCATGGTCTCCCCGAGAAACATCTTCAATCTGCCAGTCCAATTCACATTTTACGGCATCGATCGTTTCATTTTTCATCGTTGTGATCGAGAAATCTGAGCGTGTGATATGGGCAAGTTCCCCATCGTTCAGATAGACAACGTTTTTCGTATACGCGACGAAAGCACACGCATCGCTTGCCACGAACATTTCATTTTTCCCTATCCCTATGATCAGGGGAGAGCTTTTTCGGGCAATTACCATTTCTTGGGGATTATTTTTGCAAAGTACTGCGATTCCATATGTCCCTCTAACGTGTAACAATGCCTTTTGCACACTGACAAGAAACTTATTTCCCGAATCAGGTTCTTTCCTAAAATGATATTCGATTAAATTTACCAAAACTTCCGTATCCGTTTCAGAATAGAATTTGTATCCCTGCTTTGTTAGGTAGTATTTGACCGATTCGTAGTTTTCTATTACCCCATTGTGTACAATCGCAAAAAACCCATGAAAGCTTACATGTGGATGGGCATTTTTTACAGAAACCTTTCCATGGGTTGCCCATCTTGTGTGACCAATTCCCAAATTTCCGAAATTCATTGAAGGTTTTATCACATTTGAAAGATTTTTAACCCTTCCTAGCTGTTTTACGGTGGTAAATGTTTCATCTTTCAATCCCGCTATGCCAGCGGAGTCGTACCCTCGATATTCCAGCCTTTCGAGCCCATCGAGTAAAATTTGAGCGGCATCTTTTACTCCAACATAACCTATGATACTACACATGACGAAATTCATACTCTTCATGGTAGACCCTTTTGCGAGAAAATTTTTTAGGTACAGGTCGGCAGCAAGGTATGGGAAGTAACGCTCCTATCGACCCTCTATGAAAGGCATTGCAACCCACATTTAAAAGTAAAATCTTTCCTCCATTTGAGTAGCAAATGCTAATTCTAACAACATACAATGGGTGAAAACGTTTGCGGCATAATTGCCGCAAGTAAACAAGTTGACAAAAAGTTTTTGCAATTTCGCGGAAAATTAGAAAAATTACAAAATCTATCATTGACAGCTAACCAAAAAAAGTGTTGGGATGGTGGCCCAATCAATAATTGGAAATTATATGGAAAGAATACCAAATGTTAATAATGGGCAGCAGGCCCTAGATCAAATACCTGCTACAAGTCAAGTATCTACTAAGAGTCGAGTATCCACTAGGAGTCAAGTACCTCATAAAAAACAAGTGCTTGCTACACAAGAACTTACTACACGAGTAGCTGTAATCTCAGATAGGCCAATGCCGCCAAAGTTTAACGTTGGTCCAACGGTTTCTCCATTTGCAGGATTATCACAACTTGAAGTAATTAGGCAAAATGGTGCTACACAAACTATAGATTTTGAGACACTTTTGCGTAATGGAAGAGTAGTAGAGACTTTTTTGAATGAAATAGGTTATAACCGTTTGCAGACGCAAAACCAGCCTTACAACCCGAACAACAATCCAAAGCTTTCAAATCTCCCTGAGGGCTTATTTACTTTGGCTCCTTGTGCTACTATAAGTCACGGATTTATCGATCCCTCTATGTTATTTAAGTTATTTGTCCTTAATCCGGTTGCTCTCGGTACAACTATGACACAATTAGGGTTGTAGTATAACCAAGGGAGTTCTGGCGGAATGCTACACTTAGCATAGCTAAACTAACACATGATGCATGGGTAACATCATTTTTATGCAAAGAAACATTCGGTATTCTTTGCATAAAAATGACAAACCCTTCGAAATTAATTCGTCACGGATGAGATTTTTTCATCTTCCATCCTTGGGGATTTTCCGTTAAAAAAACACAAAAACCGGATAGTTCACCGGCGATCAAATAACAAAAATATTTTGTTTCTTGCTATGCACTGAACTATTCTTACACTTCTCCCAGGAGTTGATATGGAGAGAAGAGTAAGCATAGGTATCACCGCAAAGGGGATAAATATTTTACCAAAAGGCAGAGAGATAGACGACATAAAAACACGGCTTTTGTCGTTTAAAAGTGTGAAAGCACATACTTCTTCCAATGCCATTCATCGAAAAAACTTGAAGGCGGAAAATCCGTTCAGTGGCAAATGTAAAGCCGACGAGCGAATAGAAGAATTTTGTGAAAGATTTTTGGATGATCTCTATGCGGGCCCCTATCTTCCCTTGAACGATTTTATTTGCGATAAATATGGTGTGGCTAGAATCCTATCGCTCCCAGGAAATTCTGACGAATTTCACTCCGAATACGTGGATTCTTATCGGACATACAATGGCATCCTCCACAATCCATCCACGGATAAAAGAACAACAAAGGATGTTTTCCATATCGTCGAAGGAGGGCCTATCATCCCATCCGACAAAAAGGAAATTCCAAAAGTCACATTTGCAAAAATGTTACAGGTAGCATTCAACCCAGATGATAAAATGTTGATTGTGCCATTTACCGCTGACCGCAGTAGCCCCGCCAAACTGTTCGTTTCCAACTACATGAAGCCGATGATTTGTCCAAAAATGGAAGGTATTCAAGAGGGAAAAAGAATGGAGGTACGGTTTTTTGTTCCGGGAAGCTTAGTTAGCATCTTGGACTGCACGGAAAGTATTTTTGGTAATGCCGGATCACCATTCTTGCCAGAAAACGATGCTGCCTTAGACCCAATAACATGGGCAGGATATACGGGGTGCATAGTATTTGCACCGCAGCTGAGAAAATGTACTAAAAAATTCCTGGGGCTGCCCCACATTGATAAGGCCTCCGAACGGCAAAAAAAGGATGGTATGTGTTGGGAAAAAGAGGATGAACTGTACCACAATGGACAACCATTTAGGGTCATGGCCCGCGATGGTAGCAATGTCGTAGTTTCCATAGTTGCTGATAGCTACAATGGGTATGGCAAAAAGGAAATAAAATCGCAGATGTCATACGTAGCCAATATGCTTGGCATGTGCGAAGAAGAACATTCGGGAGGTACTTTGGTTTTCCCAAGGTACGATCTTGGTGACAGATTTAACTATGGCAAAGAGTTTGGGAATAGCTATGGGTTTGAAAATACGATAAAATGCTGCTCCAAATCCTTGAATTTGCAGGATGGTTTTGCCATCGACAAGCATTTCCCAACTATTGCATATCTGCCTGAACATGCAAATTTTTGCTTACCAGAGTTGACAATTTCGTGGAAAGTCGGTGGAAAAATTGTGAAACTGCCATTCGAATTTGAAAAGGTCTACATTTTACCTTCCGGATATAGAATTTCACTTGCAAAGCCCGATGGGCGGCATGGTAGATGGAAGATGATAGGAACTTCTCCCCGTGGAATTTTTTGCTACAAACCATCAACGGTTTCCGGTGGTGGAAAGTCAGAAATCGCAAAACCAATCGACGAATTCATACTAACCGGTCCAACCATTATTTTCGACTATGATAAAGATTGCAAGTTGGCCCAAGAAATAATTCAAAAGGATTTTTCAAGGCGCTTTAGGGATAATAGTAAGACAGATAATAGGCCCTTGCTGGACCTCGAAAGAAGTCTTGGAAGTGTCATAAAATTGTTGACCCCAAATGACCATTACAGTGATGAATATAATTCATGGCTCAAAACTATACCGCAACACATACTGGAATTGATTTTTACCATAAAGCGATTTAGTAAAAACTTTGGTGAATCTGACTGGCAGCAATTTTTTACCGTTGATAAAATTAATGGACAATATGGCAACGAATTGAGATACAACGAGGAAAAGCTTTTCGAACACTACCTGAGGGTTGGGTTTGATTTTTCAAACCATTGGTGCCTGTTTTCACTGCGCGATGATTTTGTCCCGTCGGCAAAATTCCAACTGGCAGATGACATTTCGGTCACTACCACCGTTCCCGCTAAAAATATTCCATATTTGATGGACAACAATGCTAATCCATCCATCAAAATTGTACATAACTGTGAATATAGGCTATACCAACGCCCTGACGAAGCAATCATTCCGGGCTATGATCCAGGAAGCGAATGGGACATGACACTTAAAAACATTTTTGCGTGTAACTTTAAAGCACTAACCAGGGATGACGTAAAACAAATGATGCACAATCGCATAAAATTCGAGACATATTCCGCTCCCATGAAAAAGATGCTGGAGAATTTTGTATGCGACGAAAATGCACCAAATTTTATCGTTTGTCCATCGGAATTGCGCGTAATGCAAAATGGAACAGTGAGCAAAAATCAAAGATATTTGCAAAACCGAAATGATATTTGCCATGCATTTAATAGCTATTTGACGACGGTTTCGTCCAAACTATGGCGGAAGTATGACCGTGATTTTAATGTGGAACATACCCCGGTTAGTGATATTCTTTCGGGACGGAGAAATAACCCTCCGGAGACGGGAGTTCGGCCGCTATGCGTCTATGGACCATTGCACTACATGGATTTGCCGGAACTGTTTTTGGAATACATGTCAAGCATGACAGGAAAATCTCCATCAACGACTGGTGCTGGTCTGGAAGGAGCAATGACAAAGGGTCCATTTAATTGCCTAAGCAGTGTGTATGATCTAAATAATGCACTTTTAAGTTTTATTCTAACGGGTTATTCTGGATTTCTATCGGCAGCCGGATACGTGGGACCAAATTTCAAGGTTGACCACGACATTACCTACCTATTGCCAGAAATTTGGTGTAGAATGACCGATGAAGAACGAAACCCGAAATTCCTAATTGAGCACAAATACCTTGAACGCTGTGAAAATTTTGCACATAATGGCAAGCTGGTACACGCGGAGCGCCTGGGATATAGGATTACACGGAAATTTGTGAGGGTATTGGCAGGGCGCGTATTCCAATTCCCGGATACAGTATTTTCTGATCGCATGCTACGTCCTGAAACGCAGGATATGGACATTTTTGCCGATAGCATGGATACCATCCTTGAGGCTCATAGGCGTGCTGCTTTGCTGATAGTCGACAATGCCGAATTTGACAATGCTATTCCTCCACTGCGAGCTTTGCTGCACATTGCCATCGACGGACAATATGAGGGAATGACCTTGCAGGATGAAAAGTTTAGGTCTCTGTTTACCAGAGAAGCAATCATTAACAGCGACTGGTACATTGCCCGATTAAAAAGGTACCAAATATCTCAAATCGAACATCTATCAAAGGGACTAGAGTATGTCAAAAATTTTAGTAAACGCCAAGGAGGCGACATCATAAAATCCCACGTAAATCTTGTGGAGAGAGAAAGAATCATTGCCAAAGAACTAAACTTTGTCAAAACCAATGCCTATCTAAAAGGATTAATTGGAACCCTCGGAAAATAATGGTAATTGGCATGGTCAATGTGGCTTTTGATCTTAAAATGCTTTGTTTTCCCCAAAAAAACATTTAGAATCGCTCGCCATGAAAAATACTCCTGATATTGCAAAATTCAGAGCCAGGTATAAAGTCCTCGAGGAACAAATGGGTCGGCCAGATTTTTATTCCGATCGTAGAACATCCTCGTCCGTATCAAGGGAGTATCAGAAAATAGGAACTTTAATCGCCAAAGAAGAACGCATACGGAAAGCCTTGGCAGATCTCGAATCCACAAAGGCAATGTTGGACGATCCTTCCTCGGACGAGGAATTAAAAGCATTGGCAAAACAGGAAATAGAGAACTTGCAAAATGCCGTCGAACAACTCCAACGAGACATGTTAATGTTTATGATTCCTCCTGATCCCAGTGACTCCCGCAATACTGTCATTGAAATTCGTGCGGGGACCGGAGGAGAAGAGGCATCCCTATTTGCCGGAGACCTTTACAGAATGTATACCAAGTTTGCAGAGTCCAGGGGATGGAAAATAGAAGTGATGGCAACAAGCATATCGGACACAGGAGGATTCAAGGAAATAATATTTCTAATTTCCGGTGAGGATGTTTACAAATTTTTGAAATTTGAAAGTGGTGTCCATAGGGTACAAAGGGTGCCAACAACTGAAGCCAACGGGCGGATTCACACGTCTGCTGCTACGGTGGCAGTTTTGCCTGAAGCGGAGGAAGTCGACATAACAATTGCCCTTGAAGATTTAGAAATCTCCGTATGTCGTGCAAGTGGTCCTGGGGGACAAGGAGTCAACACCACGGATTCCGCCGTTCAAATCATGCATAAGCCGAGCGGAATGACTGTTTACTGTGCCGATGAGAGATCACAGCAGAAAAACAAAATCAAGGCAATGAAAGTCCTACGATCCCGCCTGTTACAAAAGAAGGAAGAAGAAGAACGCGCTAAATATGCTCAAACGCGAAGAGATCAGGTTGGTTCCGGTGATCGATCTGAAAGAATACGAACGTATAATTTTCCTCAAGGTAGGGTAACAGACCATCGCATAGGATTGACGCTATATAGTCTGCCTCAGGTCATGGAGGGACATATCGATGCTTTGATCGATGCCTTACAGCTGGCAGACTTTGAAGCAAAAATTAAAGATTTAGCCTAGGTTTATCTTATTACCTTTTTCTTCGGATTTTGACAGGACAATTTTAGTGAAGTATACGTGGCTTTACATTTGATATTAGCTAACAACCTCCGCCAAGTTGTTTGGTAAAAAACAACAAAAATGGTAAAAATTTTAACAAAAATATTGACACATTGTGATGCCTAAGTACTGACTTTTCGAACGAGAAGAGAACAAAGTGGAAATTTTTGAAGAAATTGGTCACGAACAAAAACGTTTTGTAATTCTTAAGCGTAAGGGTGATGGTATGCCTATAATTGTTAAGGTACCTCCCAGCAAAAGAAAAGATTTTGAGAGAATTGCAGCTCACGTTTCAAACGATCAATTTCATTGGGAAGCGGGATTTGCAGATATCGATGGGCATACAGCCGTCAGAGGCATTTCGTTAGGAAACCGTACAGCCGCCATATGTTTTAATGTTAGTCCGCGTGGGTATAAGCAGCAGCTGGCTTACAAAGTTACCTTCCTAAGCGAAAAATAGCTGCTGCCTTAGAAGGTTGTCCATTTCTTGAATTCATCCCCAAAAGTTTCGTTTTCGATAGATTGACGTATTGTTTCCATCAGTCGTACCATGAAGCGTGCGTTGTGAATGGTTAGTAATTGTCCACCAAGCATTTCCTTTGCCTTGAACAAGTGGTGGATATACGAACGTGAAAAGTTTCGACAACAGTAACAATCACAGGTGCTATCGATGGGGGAAACGTCTTCACGATAACATGAGTTGTTCAAATTTATGAATTCTTTTCCTCCATGGAGAAATGGGGCACACAGTGCGTCCCCATGGCGGGCCAAGCGGGTGGGGCATACGCAGTCAAAGGTGTCAATTCCACTTTTTACACCATTCCAAACATCCGTAATGCCTCCAATTCCAAGCAAGTGGATGGGGCGGGTATGATCAATGAGCCGGCCAATCATCTCAACCACTTCATGCATCTGGCACTTCGTTCCTCCCAAACTGCCCCCAATTGCCTGCCCAAAGAAATCATTGTTTGCGACAAAGTCTGCACTCACCTTTCGCAAGTCTTCGTAGATACCTCCCTGAACAATCCCATAGAGGACTTGTTGCCCGTTGTCGTTTTTTTTTAACTCTGTCAGGCTGCGAAATTCCCATCGGTGGCTCCTATCCATTGAAGACGCGGTATATTTCCGATCGGCATGGAATGGTGTACATTCATCGAATGCTAGAATTATGTCTGCTCCAAGTTTCTTTTGTGTTTGTATCGATATTTCCGGAGTCAACCAATGTTTTGTCCCATCGACGTAGGAACGGAAAAGCGCTCCTTCCTCTGTAATTTTTAGCAGCGTACGATTGTGATGCGATGGGAAATTTCTCCGGCCTTTAATCTCATTTGCTACTCCACCGTGCCCGAGGCTGAAGATTTGAAACCCTCCAGAATCCGTTAGGAGCGGGTTGTCCCAATTCAGCATTTTATGCAGTCCTCCGTGCATCGCCACAATATCAGCCCCAGGCTGAAGCATTAAATGGTAAGTGTTCGATAGCATAATTTCTGCTCCCGTAGCTTTAAGGTCTGCCGTCGAAAGCGACTTCATTGCGCCCTTTGTGGCACAAAATATAAAATTTGGCGTATTAATCGTGCCATGGGGCGTTGATAGGATTCCACGACGAGCCATGGTACTTTTACACCCATGGGTTATTCTAAATGCAAAGGTATCGGTTGCCATAGTATGGGTGCATTTGAAAAGAAACATTGCTTTTTCCAAGCAAAAAAATCTTCTGGAGGATTGAAAATTTCTATGGATAAATGTTTGCAAATATGTTTCTTTTATGGAACATAGCTTCTGTGGTGGAGAAGACAATTTTTGAAAAAATAATTAGTAGAGAGATTCCAGCCAATATTGTTTTCGAAAATGACATTGCCGTGATCATTCGAGATATTAATCCTCAGGCACCGGTTCATGTGTTAATCATTCCCAAGAGAAGAATTGATAGAATTGAAGCGGCACAGGATGGAGATGTGGAGCTGCTTGGAAAATTATTGATCATGGCAAGAGATTTTGCCAAGTCCCACAATTTGACAGGATTCAGGTTGGTAATAAATAATGGGAAACAGGCAGGAGAGACTGCCCCCCATTTGCACATTCACCTATTGTCCGATAGACTAATGGGTTGGCCTCCGGGATAGCTTGGTTCACATCTATCCTTTTAGGAATAAAAAACCACCCTGGGGTGGTTTTGATTTTATAAAAGTTAGATTGATTTTTCAATCAGCGGCTATTTCTTTTTTCCACCGCCACAGCTGCAACCACACATAGTTCCTCCTTGTTGTTAAATTTTGCCATAAGGCATGCATTTTATTTTAAGAATCTAGTAGAAAAATCAATATTTTTTTACTGATTTTCATACTCCGACGAAAATTTTTTCATTTAGCTATTTTGGCTATTTGATCGTTAAAAAAGTTTGTCAGTATAAAATTTTTACTCAAAAATTTTAAGATTGATTCTGCTTCCTCGCGTTTTTGTTTGGAAAAAATGTCATTCGTTGGAAATTTTCTATCGACAACGGCAAACATCAGTACTTCGTCATCGTCCAGGGGCATTAATTTTATATGTTCAGACCTTTTTAGGGATATTAGGGCTTCCCTGTACAATTGATCGACTTTCTTTTCTTCCATATTTCCTATGGAAATACCTTTAAAGGTATCAAATTTTAGGTCATGTTTTGCGAAAATTTTTGGAAGATTTTTATCGAATGCAAGGCTATCGATAGCTTCATGGCGAATGCTCTCTATTTTGTCCGTAAATTTTAGTAATTTCCGTTCCCTTAGAATATCTTCTTCAATGGCCTGTTTTGCTTCTGCCATAGATAACTCTTTGGCGTCTTTCCTGTGTTCAAGGAAAAGGACAACGCATCCAAATGTTGCTGGACATGGGTCCGTGTAATACCTGCCGCTTTCCAAATCACACACATTGAGCAGGTAGGTTGGTGCTACACCATTCACTTGTGGAAGCTTCTCTTTGGAATAGGATGCGATTTTTTCCTTCTCAATTTTAAATTTTGCCAACGTGTTCCCAAACTCTTGGCCATTTAATTTTATATCATTTTTGTACAGCTCACTGACAAAGTCTTCTGCTCGAGCATAGGCCATTCGCGTTGATTCAGCCTTTAGGTAGGCATCGAATACACGATCTTTTACGTCTTCAAATTTAGAGTCCTTTTCAAAATAATCCTTGTTTTCTAGAAAAAACATCGCCAACGTTTCCTCCTCAGGAGGAGGAACAGCTTTGGTAAAATTTTCACTCTGAAATTTTACCATGGAAACGGTGTACATCGGCGGTTGCGTATACCGATGGGGGTGCTTATCGTAGAAGTTTTTCATTTCCTCGTCGGATATATTTTCATCGATTGTAACATCATCTGTTGTGATCGTAGCAACCATAAAATCATGCTCCGTGTAGGATCTCGTTAAAAACGACATCACTTGTTCATCGAATACTATTCCATTGCCTGCCACAATGGATTCGATTTCTTTGATTCTATAGTCTTCACACAAAATCTCTGTCAATCGGTCTTGTCCTACGGTGTTGCGTCTAAACATTTCCAATAGAGATGTATAGAGGTCGGTAGAAAACTTCCCTTTTTCATCGAGGAAAACTGGTAATGTTTTGATATACTTTTTCAAAGTCTCTTCCGCAGGATTCGGTATTCTAAATTCATCTGCTAATCCCAGGGCAATGATTCTCCTGAGAATGAAAAAGTCCAAATTTTTACTAATCAAATTAGTGTCTGCCAATTCCAAAATGCCACTATAGGTGGCATTTTCTGCTATTTTTTGCATCTCGGAAGCATTTGCCAAGTTATGGTTATAGCAATGGCGTGGTTTCCCTCTTGCCCTACCAATGCCCGGGGCAGCTCCTATGGTAAAAACGAATGCGACAACTATTATAAATAGTAGAATACTGAATAACCACTTATGGTGCTTTTGTAAAATATTTTGCAAAAATGAAATCATGGTTCAATTACCTTCGTCGCCATAACAGTGTTTTTCAAGAATTTTTCAAGAAAAGACTCAAGTGGAACAACTATTGGTCGTTGCGAAAAATTTTTCATTATGGATGTAAAAACTTTGACCTCAAAGAGAAAAAAACTATATCAGTTCCATACAGACATTAGCGATCGATCAAAGCTCTGGACAAATCGAAGAGGTGTTCCGTGGTTTTGTGGTAGTCGATCGCCAACGTATTTGGTTTGTTCCCACATATTAGACCAAAATACAACTAATGTTATGGAAATGATAGATCCAAAATGTAATACTCAAGTAATAAAATCCTATGAACATTTCTCATTTTTGCTACCTACCGCTCAGCGATGGTTTTCGCCCAAAGAGATGGCTGCAATAATTGGGAAGACAGATCAATATGTACGCAATGCATTTGATAATCAAAAGATTCTTGGGCATCTATTGAATGGAAGCGCTCCAAGGGGGAAAGAAAAAAGGCGAACCTATATGATTTCTCGCGAAAACATACTGCTATTTCTTTTTGAAACGGCAAATTTTTCTCCCGAAGATTTTATGGAAAGGTTGGGTGAAATTTTGAAAAATCGGTCAGTGTCACAGCTGTTGAAAATTCAAAATCAAATAGACAACATAATCCATAGTCGGACCTCAAATCTATTTGGTAGACAAATATCAGCGGACGACTAGCGTTGCCGTGCTCGGGTCGACTGTGGTCGACCCGAGGCTTTCCTAAACATTTTGGGAACGCTGCCAAGGAGACAATTTTGCAATGACTAAAGAGGGGAAATAAATTCTTCCAAATATTTTTTCAGAACCTGTTTGGTCTAGTCTTTACAAAATTTATGAAAAAATCGTAAATTGTTGTTGACATGGGAGTAAATAGCGATTACTTTATGTCTCCATAGGAGGGAATGTGGATATTTTAAATACAAAGAGAAAAAGAATATTTGGCCTTTTGGTGGCGACCATTGGGTGTTTATTTTTTAATTCTAACTTAAATGCTGTTGCTGAAGTGGACTTTGTCACACTGGAAGCCACATTGGAGGCCACGTGGGGAGAATCCCTAACGGTGACTGCCAACAATTTACTGTCCAATTCTCTCTCTAACCGCATGACGAATGTCAAAGGCTGTCTTGCCGATCCATTTGTTTATGGCATCTATAGTTATACCGATCGGAAAAATATCGTCGCGGGTTATGGCTACAAAAACCATACCTACGGTCTTGTCCTGGGAGTTGACGATGTTTGGACATTTGCCAACGAAAAGTATTTTCGCCTGGGAGTTGCCCTGGGGTATGTTCACGGCAAAATAACACCTTCTGATACTCTTTCCCTAACAGAAAGAGATTCCAGTACCACCTTTGATGTCGATCTTAACCTGTACAACATTGATAATTTCAACTACGACGTCTACGCAATGAGACTTTTTGGGGCCTATGAATCGTTCGACGATAAATGTTTGAAGACTAACATTGGGGTTATCTTTGGATATAACTACGGCAGGGATAAATTTCATATGAATCCTGGCGATGATTGCCTCTTTAAATCTGTGTCCAGTGGCATTTCCCTTGGAGTAGAATTTATAAAAAATCTATATGCCTACAAGGGATACCAATTTGGCCTATGGCTCCAAGAAAACTATGGTCACACCTTTCAGTATATGAATTTAATGATCTCCGATAGAGAAACACAAACTAACCCCGGCTATGATTTTTTTGCCACCATCATCGGCTTTAATATGGAAAAAGAAACCTTTGAACGTGCCGATAAAAAATTGACTCTGTCTTTGAAAGCCGGATGGGAGTATCGAGTAATTCAAAGTTTCAATACCAATATTGTCATTGTCGGCATTCCTATGTCAGAATATAACCAATACGCCATCTCAAGACACCCCGTCAGAAATGCCGCCGTCGTATCATTCAAAGCTTTACAAAAGCTGAGTGACCACTGGGATATCGTCGGGTCATATTCCGCAAGATTCAGCAAAGACCTTTTGGCTCATAACATTTCCTGTGGTGCTGAGTACTCCTTCTAGGATCAGGAATAGAAGGTGGAAAAGTCCTCCCCAAAAGGGGGGAACGAATATCCTCTGCTAAAAGATGTTATCCGGGGGAAATAACCTGTGGATGTAGTTTTCTATGGAGAACTGTTCCAGTGATTCGGGGGTTTCTCCTGTTCCGATGAAGTAGATTGGGATATGAAGTTTTTTATAGACACCGGCAAGTGTGCCACCGGAACTGGTCCCATCAAGCTTCGTCATAATTAGGCCCGTAAGTCCAATTTCAGCATGGAAAGCCTTGGCGGATTCTGTAGTATTGCTCCCGATCACACTGTCTAGGATCAGCCAAACGTTGGGAACCAAATCGGGATTTGCTTTTTTTAAAGCACGAAAAATCTTTTGCAATTCTGCCATCAGGTTGGATTTGACATGGAGTCTGCCGGCAGTGTCTAAAATTAGAATGTCTTTTCTCCGGGCAATTGCCGCTTTGTAGGCATCAAAAGCAACGGCGGCAGGATCTGCTCCATGTTGACTTGAAATAACATCAACGGATAATTTTGATCCCCAAGAGCTTAATTGTTCATTGGCGGCGGCACGAAATGTATCGCAGGAACCGAGCATGACTTCCCTGGCAGCAGTTTTGTAAAAATAGGCCAATTTGGCAGCGGTTGTCGTCTTTCCAACACCATTAGCCCCAACCAGGCAAATAACCTGTGGCTTTGGCTCGCCAATGTTCAAAGATGCTTCCGCTCCCTCCAGGGTTTTTTCCAAGACTGTGGATACGAGATGGATGATATTTTCCCTTCGCAGTTCCCTATCATGTTTTAGGGCAGATTTTATTTCGTCGATAATTTCGGGGGTAACTTCGGTGCCAAAATCGGCATCATAGAGCACATTTTCGATGTTTTTGATCGACTCTTTGTCGATGGTATAGGGAATAACTAGGTGGAAAAACTTTTTGGCCGTATCCTTGGCGGACCTGGAAAATTTTTTCAAAAATTTGAACATGTTTGTCCTATAAAACCAAAAAGAACAAGAAACTGCAAGAAATTATAAAACTTCACTGAATGATAGAATACGGCGAAGAAGCAGTCTTTCTAGGCTTTTCGTTTTTGCTAAAAAATCCCCCATGCTTTCAGGGTTTTTTCCCGCTACTTCTTGTATTGAAAATTTATACCCACTATAATTTATAATCTTCGCATCATACAACTCCTTCAGTTTTTGCTTCAGGCTTATCGCCTCCTCTTTAGACAAATGCTTTCCTGGCATAGAGAAATGCTTTCCTGATACAAATTTTTCTGTTTCATTCAAAAATGTGAGGATTTCCCGAGAAAAATCTATCACTTTGTCGAAGGATATTTCTTGTTTAATAAACCTGTCAATTTGACTAATATAATCGGAAACCTCCGCGGGGAAGGACTGGTGGTTCACTGCTCGCTTGGGATGCTTCTGCGGAGGCCTGCGTGGAACTTGCCGTAGGCTGTGGTTAGTTATGGTTATCCTTTTTTGACGGGAGGCCACTCATTCCTGGCTGTGGCCTCTGCTCCGGCGGTCTCCGACACTTAAACTGTGATGCATCAACGTCATCAGAGCTTTCTTCTGCGAGAGTATCGCCAGCTTCGGAGATTTCTTCTGCGGGAGCGTCCGTATCGAATCCGAATATATCATTAAGATCATCAGAGCTTTCTTCTGGCTTTATCTCCTTTTCTGCTGGCTTTATCTTCTCTTCTGCTTTTTTAATCGTTTTCCCAATGCCTTTCCCCTTGTTATAGATAAACCCGACTTGACACTCCCGGTTGTCCATCGGAGTAAGGGTAAATCTCGTTCTCGTTCCAAGGCCAAACCAAGTTTTTTCGACCTCTGCCCTCAGCTCGCACTGTCTGCCATTTACTATTACAACAACAGTATCAGTTGCTCCAGCTTCCCGGCCCCTAACCTCTCCATGCATTGCACGAATGATATCCTCTAAACCCGTTCCCATGCATAGAGTATGTGGTATTTTTACAATCCTTGCAAGAGAATTTTATAAAAATTATAAATGGTGATAAATTTACGACCCTTCCCGAGACAAATCGATGTATTTTTTACCGATTCCCACAGAATTTTGTAAAAACTGGCCTAGTGTGGACTGGATATTCTCGAGCGATAGGTAAACTGAGATAATTATACTTTTTCACATTTCACAAATATTAGGCCAAGGGCCACGAAACTTT
>JAITBI010000040.1 GCA_031283685.1 Puniceicoccales bacterium
AATTCCCAGGCAGTGGTGGTGTAATGGGGCAAAGACCCGAAGTTCATCGTGGCCTTGATACGAACAAGATCGGGAACAATCCATTTTCGTGGATGAAAGATTGGAGCGAGCGAAGGGACGAAGATCAACTTCGAATCTCCCTGGGTTTAACCAAGCAACCACTTTGAAAACTCAAAAAGAGAAAAGAAAAACCCAACGCCTTTATTTTTTTGATGTTCGAGGAAAGATGTTTTTGTTCCGCCGTCGGTTGCAATTAAAACGGCATTTATTTGTGCATTTATGCCAGCAAGGACATCACTTTCTTTGTCCCCCACCATGTAACAATTTTCCTTCGAAAGATTAAATTTCTCTACCATTTCGACTATAAACCTGGGAGATGGTTTTCTGTAAACCAAAACATCATCGGGGGATTCCGGGGCTATGCAGATTGCGTCAAATATGTCCGATCCATGGCCAAGTAATTCCATCATGCGCAAGTTGCACCTGGACACGTCATCCATGGAAATTATCCCTCGCCCTATTCCGCTCTGATTGCTGAATAGGAACAGCATGCATTTGGCCGATTTTAGGCTTGAAATGGCATCCCTTGCTCCAGGCAATAGTTCAACGTCATTTGGATCTTTGAGATAGTTTTTGTCGACGATGATCGTCCCATCCCTATCGAGAAAAATAGCTGCTCTGGCTGTAATCATTGCTTTTACGATGAGATTTTATCAACCTTAGGGGATGATTTACCCATTAATTTGTAGATTTTTAAATTGAATATCATGGGCAATACCATACCGGCCAGTATTTGATAGACAAAGACATTCGGCAGCGGAGACATATGCTTTTTGTAAGCAAAAATAAGCGGCGCAATTGTCAAAAACGCCATGGCAGATATTATGAAAATAGCGGCAAAATAATTCGATTCGAATAGTTTTTCAAGGTTTTGGAAGGAATCGGATTTGGCGTATTTGTACAGGGCGGTCATGGCTTGTGTGATGATGGCCATAAAAATTCCCTGTGTAATGGTTAAGAGCATAATCAGGTCAAACATTTCCATCGGCAAATACATGGTGAAGAGCCAAACATATCCACCCTGCCAGCATGTTATATATGCCGCTAGGGCACGCAATTTTGCCTTGGTAAAAAATAGAATTGGAACAAATCCCAGTGAGCCATACACCATTGTGGACAAAAGGAGATAAATTGAAGTATTTTCTTTCGTGGAAAGCAACGGCCCTACGGCCGATAGGAAAAATGAAACCACAACGGGACGTATGATAATCAACCAAGTACTTAAAAATAGCGATGGGGCCCGTGAAAAAAAAGAATTGATCCAACTGCTCAGTGGATACACGGGCATTAGTAACCCAAACCCAAGGATGTACAGTATGATTGGGCAAGTACACCAACCCATGCTTTCGCATAACATGTTTGCACAGGCACACAAAACGAGAGCCAAAAAATGGCAGGCTGCAAATTTTTTAGCGACATACCTCGTATCTCCGTATCCATGCACCAATAGCGAAACACTCCACACAATAGTCAACAAACCGATAAAATTTTGTAAATTGTTCGCTACACAGCAGGATATCAAAAGCATGAACAATAGAAATCGCTTGCCATGATATGCTAGGCAAAAGATGCCACTTTGGGACACAGGGTGATCGTTTTTTAGGGAATCCCCATGATCAAACATTAATGCGTTCCCTACGAACATCAATGCGACCATGCTTGCCAGCATTAGAATTAATTGTCTAGTGGATATTTGGATCATCACGCCTCATCCTAAATAACTTGATGTTATATTTGCACGCACCCGATATATATGCGGCTAGCATGGCTAAAAATGCAAATATACCAACGCAAATACCTTCCAGCAGACACTTGACTATCACCCGATCTGTGAGATCGCAGAACCTTATTATCTTCTTTAATATCATTACTTCAGTTCGTATCGTATGCCCGGTCTCCAAAATCTCCAAGCCCGGGAAAGATAAATTTGCGTTCATCCAGCCTTTCATCGACTGCGGCCGTATAAATTGGAATATTAGGGAATAGATTTTCCAAATGCCTTACCCCTTCCGGAGCTGCAATCATGGAAACCATGACAACACCGTTGGGATTCTGTTGGAGGACGGTTTCAAGGGCTAATTCAGCCGAATGCCCTGTGGCCAACATTGGATCAATTACGACCACAAACTTACCATTCAGGTTCGGCAATTTGCAGTAGTACGTTCGAGCCAACGCCGTTGTTTCATCGCGCTTCATACCAATATATCCTATGGAAACATCCTGGAGTATATCTATGGCCGGCTGCAACATGATCAACCCTGCCCTCAAAATCGGCACAACGACTATCGATTGTCCCAAGTCTGTACCATCGAAATTTGCCAGTGGAGTTTCTATATTTTTCGGTTTGGTTTTTAGTCTCCGTGTTGCTTCAATAACCAGGAAATATGTCAACTGCTTTCCCAATTCACGAAACCTTGTTGCCGGAGTATTTTTATCACGCAAATCTGTCAAAATCTTATTTGCAAGAGGATGTCCTAGTACGTGTAGTGTCATCTATTTACCTATGGAATTTTTTTTAAAAAAATAAGCAATGGCTTTTTTAGAAAATATTCATCTTTCGCCACGATTGATGAACGTTTTATGGTGAGATAGGGGTATGGTTTTCCACGAAACCTTTCAAAAATTCGGCAAAATTGACCACACTATGGACATGAAATGTAAAAATTTTCCCTCCCAGCGCATATGTCAAAGACACTTTTTCACAGTGAAGGAAAAGGCGATAATTTTCGTAATTTTTTTGAAATACCGCATTGAATTTGGAATCACCGTAAGTTTCATCTCCCACAATCGGCAATGCATGTTGGAAACAATGCACGCGTAACTGGTGGGTTCGTCCGGTAACGGGAAACAAATTTAAAATGCTTAGGGTTACGCCACATGCACGAAAGGATTCGACCCAGCAACATTTTGTTTCCGCGAAAAATTCACTTCCTGGCGACATTTTGATGGATTTTCCGACAAAATTTTTATCCAAACGAGAACGCCAAACGGCACTTTTGTACCTTGGATACCCCTTGACCAACGCCACATATTGCTTAAAGACTTTTTTGCTTTCAAAGGTAATTTTTACGGCTTTCGCAACCTTTGGGTTCAAACCTACCAGAATTAGTCCGGACACCGGAGCATCCAAACGGTTAAGCAAATATACCTTGCCAAACCCTTCGCAAATATAGGCCTGTTCGTCAAAATCATAGGGGTGCTGCAGGAGAGCATTTGATGCGCCGTTTCCCACATTTGGGTGGGATAGGACACCACATGGTTTTTCTAAGGCAACGAGACCATTTTTATCGCATTTGACGACGGCAACATTTCCATGTAGAAATTTTTGAAATCCGCAAGACACAGCTAATCCAATTCTCCATCGGCGAGTGAATCAATTGGCAAAACGAGCAACTTTCCTTCAAGTCCTTTGTGAAAGTCGGAAAAAATATTTTTACTTGGAGTCGAACGTAACAATTGCTCCACCATTCCCATTTTTGCATCTAGATTGTCAACCAGTGCAACAAATACCGCCTCTGGAGTAGCAGGACGCACAACAGCTCCAAACTCAGGATCATTGTGATGGCTTAGAATAATATGTTCAAGACGTTCCAAAATTTCACCGTTCAATTTATTTTGGATGGCAACCTTTCGAATGAGCCTATAGCCGAGAATCAAATGTCCTTGTAAAATGCCTATTTTCGTCCTCTGGGGGACCATGTCACTTGTATATTCTAAAACCTTTCCTATGTCGTGTAGTAGTAAGCCTGCCATGGCAATGTCGTAATCAACAAAAGGATATAGGGGCAAGAGACTTTTCCCTGCCCTGGCAGTATGAACCGTATGTTCCAATAATCCATTTTTATAGGCATGGTGCATGGAAATTCCAGCAGCTTTATTGTAAAAATCTTCTCCAAGTTCCTTGATTACATCCCCAACGACCAGTCTGAGTTTTTCATCGCCAATGGCCGCAAGCATACCATTTAATTCATTTTTTAAAACCTCCATACCCTCATCGGCACAGGCAGTCATCCTTTGTAAATAATCACCTCGTGCAATTTCATCATCACTTAAGGCACGCACAAATGTTATGTCCGGAGAAAACACACCCTTGTAATTTCTTGTGATCCCCTCTACAAATACTATTGTTCCAGGCTCTACCGTTTTAAAAAAGTTATACATGGAAGAACTGCCAAAGACTTTACACAGGCAGGTGGCATTTTTGTCTCCAATGGTAACGGACAAATATTCGGTGTTATTCTTGGCTAATTTTGCTTCGACAAGTTTTATAACAGCGACAATGCTAAACTTTAAACCACTATCCGAGGATATAATATCGAGTATGGTAACGTCGTTTGCGCCATCAATCATAGAGGCTATATATCGACGTGACAAAATCTTGGCAAGAAAAAAGCTATTGGACTGTTTTGGTATTTTTCCCAAAGGAACAATAATTTTGTTATGCCCGCGGATGGCAGCTTTTGTGAACACTTTTCATCCTCGATGAATCGATGTGGGTATAGATCTGGGTAGTGGAAAGATTGGAATGGCCAAGCAATTCCTGTAACAGTCGCAAATCCGCACCCGCATTTAGCAAATGGGTCGCATAGGAATGCCTAATTTTATGGGGTGACAGATCCATGGGAAGACCTGATAGCTGCAGATAAAATTTCAATCGATACTGTATCTCTCGGACGGTAAGCAGCTTCCCATCGTGTTCGAGAAGCTGCTTTTGCAATGGCGCGGCACAGATACTTAGGTATTGTTTTATGGCATTGTTTGCTGCGACGGGGAATGGGCATAGGCGTTCCTTATTCCTTTTCCCAACGACTTTTAATACACAATTGTCAAAGTCGATGTCCCTAAATTTGATGTTTCTAAGCTCACTGATGCGTAGCCCTGCCCCATAAAAAAGTTCTAGAATCATAACATCGCGAAACGCAACTTGCCGTGTAATTTTGCTATTATTCATGGCGACCAATGGGGCCGATAGTAAGCTTTTTATCTGAGACAGTGTAAAAATTTTTGGCAATGTCTTTTCAAGTTTCGGAGTAATCAACTCGAGGGAAGGATTTGTCTTCAAGTACTTATTTTCAAACAGAAATTCAAACAATGAGCGTAGGGCAGAAATATGATTGTGGACCGTCGTTCGCTTTCGATTCCTTTGTTCTTCGATGATGAAGTCCTGTAAATCCCGATGGGATATCATTGAAAAATCAATGGCGCCATTCTGAAATTTCCAATCGATAAACACGTTAATGGCATTTTTATAGGTGACCAGGGTAGCAGGCGAAAATCTACGTTCGCTTCGAATATATTCGTAATATTGTGATAAACTTTTATCATTGGCCTGAGACATTCGAAAATTATGGCCATAATTTAATGAATTTTTCCATTGCCCGACAAGCTTTTGTTGCCAATGTTGTCAAATCGCTTGGTAATGTCTATGGAGACACGATTAAAATATTTTTTAGCAATGCGTGATTTTCGCGGCACTGCCAATGAAATTTACAAAGACTTTCCATTTTTTTACTTGTCTCCGAAGGAATTCCGTGATCGATGCTGGATTTTACAATGTTGTGGAGCTGGGGTTGTTTTGGGGTATGGGAAGGAAAACTTTGATATCAGAATAATACAGGTTTTTGAAAAAAACGACCATAAATGCAGCTATGAAGTGTTACCTCTTGGACATTTCGGGGAAATCGTTTTTAAAAATTCAGCTTCACCTGCATTCACACACACAGGGCTGTATGGCTTCATGGATCAACGGGCTAGAATTTGGTGTTGCGGGAAGATTTCCGATACGGTAGTCCTCAATGGCAAAAAATATTTTCCCCATTGCATAGAACCACTATTCGAACAGCTGTGGTGGGGAAAACGTGCCAAACTAAGATCCCTAAAACGGGGAAATAACGTTGAGTTGGCAATTGCCATTTCCCCGAGAAAATTTTTATATCCATTCATCAAGGTTTTCGAAAAATTTTTTCTGACAAAGCTCGAAAATTTTTCAAAAAAATTCAAGATAACCTCAAATATAAAAAGCTTTTCCATTGAAAAAACACTGGCTAAAAAATTCAACTTTTTATGTTTGTAGGTCAAAAACGAATATGATTTCGGGTATGATGAAAAATCTTTTAGCAAAAATTTCAGGACTTCGCGTATTGATCATTGGAGATATCATGTTGGATCACTATATAATTGGTGATACGGCAAGAATTTCTCCGGAAGCCCCTGTCCCTGTTGTTGCCGTTGAAAATGACAAATATACCCTTGGAGCTGCTGCCAATGTAGCACTCAATGTTGTCCGACTTGGATGCCACACGGAAATTGTTGGAAAAATCGGAATGGATTCCATGGGTGAGCTAACAAAAAGTTTGTTTCGGGAAAATAAAATTCATTTTGACCTAAGGTTTGAAAGTGCGACTACCAATACGATTACAAAGTCTCGCGTTGTGGTTAGAGGGCAACAGTTATGCCGCATAGATCGTGAAAATAGGAAGCTACACTATGAAATAACGGGTGACGACTTGGTGGATGAAATTTGCGAAAAAATTAGAGGTGTGGATGCGGTGATTTTGTCCGACTATGCCAAAGGGACAATTTCGAATCGCAATGTTTCAAAATTCATCCATACGGCCAATAGGAAAGGTGTTTTCATTGCCATGGATCCCAAACCTATCAATAGGTTAAACTTTTCCGGTGTGTCGCTCATTACTCCAAATAAAATGGAATCTGTCCAGCTCGCAGGGCTTGAAATAGAACCACATGAAGAGCCACCTTTGGAAAAGATTTGTGGTATAATCTGCGATAAATACTCTCCCAAAAACCTGGTAATTACCCTCGGTACGGAAGGCATGCTCATACAAAATGCAGATAGACAAATACTTCGCATCCCAACATATGCGAGAGAAGTTTTCGATGTTTCAGGGGCTGGAGATACGTCAATTGCCTGCTTAACAGTGGCACTTGCCTCCGGAATACCTCTCATTCGAGCAGCAAAATTTGCCAACATAGCTGCCGGTATCGTTGTTGCAAAGCACGGCACTGCAGCCATATCCGCCAACGAACTACTTGACTCTGAAAATGGTCACTTGCTGAGTGTTTAACGGGCAAATGTTTCACATTTCATTCCTTTCCTTTGAAAGGAGAAAGGGAGGTTACCATCCCGGCTAGCTTCCTTCTTGCGGGCGTAACATAGGGAAGAGTATTGTGTCTCTAATGCTAGCGGCCCCCGTTAACAAAATGACCAGTCTATCTATCCCGATACCCATACCACCCGCCGGAGGCATGCCATACTCCAAAGATAATAAAAATTCATTATCCAAGTTATGTTTTTCTTCACCGATTTGCCTTTCGAACATTTCCCGCTGCACAAATGGGTCATTTTGTTCAGAATAGGCCGGTGCAATTTCCTGGCCATTTATGCATAATTCAAAGACGTCCAAGTAGCGGTTGTCCGCTTTATTTATTTTAGCAAGCGGGCACAACTCTTTCGGTAAATGGGTAACAAAGGTGGGTTGAATAAGCTTGGGTTCAGCTATTTTGCTATAAACGTCATTCGTTATTTCAAAGTCTTCAATGTTTGAATTCACTTCGATCGCAAGATCTTTGCATCGTTTTAGCTTTCGTTCCTTGGGAAAAGAAAACCAATCGGCATCACCTGTTGCTTCGATGATTAAGTCTTCATAGCGTCTTTCGGCCCATTTCCCTCCCAGTTCGATGGTTGTTCCATCGTGGGATGTTATGGTTGTTGTCCCGATGACAGTTTGGCAAAGATGCTGCAATATTTCACGCACCAACGTCATCATTCCCCTGTAATCGGAAAACGCTTGATATATTTCAATGCTTGTAAATTCCGGATTGTGTTTGCGTGATAGTCCTTCGTTTCTAAAAATTCTACCGATTTCAAAAACTTTATCAAATCCTGCTACCAGCATTCTTTTCAAAAAAAGCTCCGTTGCTATTCTTAGGTAGCACTTTTGATTGAGGGCATTCATGAAAGTTTCAAATGGTCGTGCAGCCGCACCCCCGACAATATTTTGCAGAATGGGGGTTTCCATTTCCTCAAACCCTTTGTCCCATAGAAATCGACGAATTTCCTTTACGATTTGACACCGTTTCTTTGCCCTGTCGCGGGATTCCTGATTAATGATCAAATCCAAATATCTTTGTCGGTAAACTTGATCACTGTCCACCAAACCATGCCATTTTTCCGGAAGTGGCCGCAGAGATTTCGCAACCATCAAAATACTTTTAGCACGAACCGTAATTTCTCCAGTCTTTGTTTTGAACAGTTCTCCGCTTGCCCCCACGATATCTCCGATATCAAATTTTGAGAAACTTTTATACTGTTCATCGCCAATGTCATTCGTCGACACATATAATTGAATCTGGCCATCGCTGTCTAATATTTTCACAAAACTCGCCTTGCCCATCAGCCGAAAAGTTACAATCCTTCCGGCAACATCGACCATTTTCTGATTTTCGGAACCTTCCACGTAAAGCCTTTTGGCTTCTTCGGATGTATGTTTTTTTGGGAAATTTTGCTCAAAGGGATCAAAACCATTTCTGCGCATATCTTCCAGCTTTGCCACACGAACAGCATGGACATCGCTTCTGTCAATTTTTTTCTCTTCAAGCTTGACCATGTATAATTATTCCCAGTCAAAAGGAGTCTTCTAAGCGATTCCTTTTGGCTATTTTAGTTATTCTTTCTCCCTTTGATTTAGAGATTCATCGATACCAGAAAATATGTCAGACAAACTAACTAACTCGTTAGTATTTTTAATCTTGTCAAAAGCTTTCATTTCTTCGGTAAACGCTGTTTCGTCATAGTTTGCTGCTTTTATCGATAGACCGATTCGACGATCATTTTGGTCAATTTTTATTACACGAGCAGACACTTCCTGTCCAACGGCCAATACTGATTTGACTTTATCCACATGGGTTTCCGAAATTTGACTAATGTGCACTAGGCCTTCGAGATCATCTTCCAATTTGATAAATGCACCGTAGGGAACAATCCTCGTTACTGTCCCACTTACCACAGCCCCGACCTTATATTTTCTCTGTATTTCTGGCCATGGATCTTCCGTTAATTGTTTAATCCCCAGAGCAATTCTTTGCTGTTCTTGATCTATGCTTAGCACAATCGTATCAACTTCGTCTCCTTTTTTAACAAATTCGTTAGGGTTACTAATGTTTCGTGTCCAACTCATGTCACTGACATGGATCATTCCATCTATGCCTTCTTCCAGCTCAACAAAAGCACCATATGCTGTCATATTGCGTATTTTTCCTCGAACATGTGCTCCCACAGGATAATTTCTGCAAACCATTTCCCACGGGTTTCCTTCTGTCTGTTTTAGGCTCAAAGCTATTCTTTGCTCATCCTTAGAAATTTCTATGACAATGGCATCCACCTCCTGACCAATTCTGACAATCTCGCTCGGTTTATTAATGCGTTTTGTCCACGACATTTCCGTTATGTGAATCAATCCCTCCACACCACTTTCGATCTCGGCAAATGCCCCATATGGAACCATATTGACAATTTTCCCATGGATTTTTGATCCTATCGGATAGCGTTGTTCGATGCTATCCCAAGGATTTGGCATGGTTTGTTTCAATCCAAGAGAAAACCGTTCCTTTTCTTGGTCAATTCCTATAATCATGACATTAATTTCCTGACCCGGTTTTACGATGTCACTCGGGTGGGAAACGCGCCCCCAACTCATATCAGTTATATGCAGAAGGCCATCCAATCCATCGATGTCAACAAATGCTCCATAATCCGTTGTATTTTTAATGATACCTTTGCGAATATCGCCAACTTTAATTTCGTTGAGCAACAATCGGCGTTTCCCTTGGCGTTCTTCTTCAATCAACTCCCGCCGCGAAATTATGATATTTTTGCGCTCCTGATTGATTTTCAAAATTTTAAATTCGTAGGTATTCCCAATGTATTGGTCGAGATTTATGGGAGATTGTGTATCGACTTGGGATGCGGGGAGAAAAGCATCTACTCCAATATTTACCAATAACCCACCTTTGACCCTACCCTTTACACGGCCAGGAAGAACCGAACCTTCTTCGCAATTTTCAACGATCAATGTCCAATTTTTCTTTTGCAAAGCCTTATCGTGTGAAATCAATGGATTGCCATACTTATCTTCCAAACGCTCGATGTAAACATCGATCTCGTTGCCTACCTCAAGGGATTCGACGTCATTAAATTCAAGGAGGGAAACAACGCCTTCTGCTTTTCCTCCTATGTCGACAGCAACTTCATTTCCATGAATTCCTGTAACGACACCCTTTACAACCAAGCCTTCTTTCAGTTCCTCCATAGGACGTGCTGCAAGAAGCTCTTCCATAACTGTAGATTCCATAATTTTCCAAAATACCGGGGGTTAAGATTAATAAACGTGGGACCAACCCATTTTGACGCCATAAAAGAACAACTGGGCAAAATCTGAAAATTTGCACGAATAATTCAAGCACAATGATTAAAAATCTTAATAAAATTGCCCCGGAGGATTAGTGTCACATCTTTACTAGAGGCTGTTTCCTGTGCTATAGCCGTGTCACTTTTACATTCCATTCGCCGAGCAATTCGATCACCAAATGATCGTTGTTATAGTCAAAGTGATATTTTATTTCTGTGATTCCAGAAGCTGCAAGCATTTTGGCACATTGTAGGCATGGGAAATGGGAAACATATGCAGTGGCTCCCGAAATGCTTATTCCGCGGCGTGCGGCATCGGTAATGGCATTTTGTTCCGCATGGATAGTGGCCTGTTCGTGACCATCGCGAATTTTAGAATTGTGGGGAACGCCAGCCATAAAACCATTGTATCCGGCCGCAACTATGCGATTTTTATGTTCCCCATTGGACACGAGAATACATCCAACATGTAGGCGGCCACAATTCGAACGGCTGGCGATAAGCATGGTAACTGCCATAAAATAATCATCCCAGGTAGGCCGAGCTTCTTTGTTTAATTCCACAATGTCAGCAATTTGCTTCGTCAAGACCAATTCATCGGGCATAATCGTAACCATAGGTTTAAAATTGAACCTTACAGTTCATTGGCAATTAAAATCTTCTATGTTATCGAAACTTTTCGCAGCAATATCTTTGTCAATTTTTTTCAACATGCCGCATAGTGTCTTCTTTGGGCCACACTCAAAGTATTCGGATACTCGCATACGCATGGCAGAACGACAACACTTTTCGAACAAAACTGGGGAAACAATTTGTCGCACCAGCATTTCTTTGATTTCTCCTGGAGATTCCACACATTCCCCGGTAACATTTGTTAATACTTTAGTTCGGGGAGGATGAAACTCAATGTTTTGTAACACTTTTTCAAATCCAACACTGGCACTTTCCATCAGTCTGCTGTGATACGCTCCTGCAACGTTTAATGGTAATACGCGTTTGAATGTCATTTTTTCCGCCAATGCCTGTGCTTTTTGTATGTTTTTCGTTTCTCCAGAAATAACAATTTGTCCGGGACAGTTTATATTTGCAATTTCTACTCCCAATTCGTGGCACAGGGAATCCACGTCCTCCAAGGTTCCTCCGAGCAGGCACAACATGGAGCCTTTAGTTTTTTCGCATGCTGCCTGCATCAACCTTCCACGTTCCGAGACCATATGTACTCCGGTTTCAAAATCAATAACTTCCGCAGCCCATAGGGCCGTTAACTCGCCCAAACTCAACCCATAGGCAACGTCAAAACTATTACCAATTTCGCGCAGGATATTTGTAATCGCACAGCCATGGACAAAAAGAGCAGGTTGGCAAATGCTTGTCTGCATTAAAACTTCATCGGGACCGCGGGAACAAATCTGCGACAATTGTAGACCTAAAATTTTCTCAGCCCTAGAAAAAATTTCCTTTGCTCCACGATTTTTTTCACAAAGAGACTGCCCCATCCCCACGTACTGTGCACCTTGGCCAGGAAACATCAATGCAATGCCCATATCACCTAAATTTACCCAAAAACACAACAGCCAACGTGCGCACTTTTTTAAAGCTATTCATGTTTTACCTACCCTTTTATTTCGCGATGGAGGGTGTGGCGTCTTAGAAATTTATTAAACTTCATTTTCTCAACGCGCTCGGTTTGGACCTTTTTGTTGCGCGTAGACATATAACGCGACACGGGCTTGCCCTCCTTTTTAGCTTCCGTACATTCTAGAATTATATACTCCCTTGACATAATGTTACCTATTGTCTCCTAAATAAGCTCTACGGATTAAAAACTCAACAAAATTTTTGAGTAAATTTAGTTCCCTGGCCGCCTCTTATGTAAAATTTTTGTGCCTAAATTTCGATATTTTATAAGGAAACAGCAAATACATACTAAAAATTTGCAAAAATTTTCTTGCAAAAAAAAATTTTTTCTAAGATTGTGGCTATATTGTGAAAACAAATAAATGTATAGTTTTAGTATTAATATTTGCAATTTTTACGCCCATAGGTCGACTAGGAGCAAATGATCTTAAAAATCTTCAAAAGATAGGAGATGTTTTACAATTTGCAATACCCGTATATGCTTTTGGACTTTCGTGTGGGGAAGAAGGATATGAAGGGAGTAAGCAGTTTATCTACAGTCTGGCAGCTTCCCAATTGAGTGTTCATATTCTAAAAGAAACGACACACCAAAAACGTCCAGACTATCAAGAGGGAAACAAAAAACGCTCATTTCCAAGCGGACATACGTCCAGTGCTTTTTGTGGGGCATCGTTCATACATAGACGATATGGATTTAGACAAGCTATCGTACCATACGGGCTTGCCATAGCAACGGGAATATCTAGGGTACAAGCCAAAAAACATTATATCCGAGATGTTATTGCCGGAGCAGCGATCTCTTGCCTATGGACTTGGTGTCTCGTTGAAAAGAAAACTAATATTATCATAGATACCAATGGAGAATTTACAAAGATTGCCTATGAAGTAGATTTTTAGAGATTTACCTATCCTTACTCAGGCACGGAATTTTCGAAAATTCCGTGCTATATTTTCGATCAATGATTGACCAACAATTTTTTAGTTCCGTTCAATTGCTATGCTAAAAAGCAAACAACCTTTCCGAAATTGGAAAGGTTATGGCAAAGTCTCAATGATTTGAAAAAGCTTCTCAGCGAATTCCTCCCAACCTTTTCCCTAATTTTCTCCACGGAGAAGTTCTAACACACTAGCTTCATGTTGCAAATCTTTGTGAGGGGCTGCATCGAAGTGTCCACCACCCTCAGCGTAAATCAACACTATCGTTGCAGGATATTGTAATAATTTTACCATAAAATCAATCACTGTAGCGTCAGCAGCAGATAGGGATCTGATATCCATCAACTTGGATATGGCTTTGATTTTTTCTTTCGAATATCCGAGATCTTTGCACAATTGTATAAAGTTTTGGTACAACCATTCACCTTCTGTGAGGTGAAGATTTAGGTTGCCAACGCCAGGTATAGAAAAACACATTTGTGTAACTGCACCACCCCTCTGGTGTATATCAATGACTGGACGCTCGAAAAGATCTGCAACGAGTTGACAAGAACAAGAACTTGTATCGAAGTTTTGATTAGAATTTTCATCGCCATAACCTAGCCTGCGCCTCAGCAAATTAACCATTTCCGAAGAGGAACTTCTATCTCCCACTTGCTTTAATATTGCATTGAATGCGCAGTTGTTATGTCCATCTCCGGGTGTATTTTCCTTTCGTCTATCACTAAAATATAAAAGATTATTCAATCTAATATCCCCGAAACGCCTTGGAGGTGCATCGACTGGTTCCGGTTGAGCTTGTTCCGGTTGAGCTTGTTCCGGTTGAATAGGTTGCTGTGGTACAGTATAGTCTCTAATTAACCTAAGTAATTTCATAATTTAATTCTCCTTTAATAAAATAAAAAGCAGTACGAGGCAAAGCTTTAACTTGTTTTCTCACTGTCAAGCAAAAAAATAAAAAATAATAAGTAATATTTGGTTATATGCGTTACTAAAATTTTCTCCCATGGATGATTTTACTTGAAAAGTAAGAGCTAAAAGAGATGTTTAAAAGCAT
>JAITBI010000033.1 GCA_031283685.1 Puniceicoccales bacterium
GGCATCTCAAGAATACAACATGACACTCAGCATGTTACAGGCTGTAATTGCTTCGGAAAATGAAGCTAAAAGAACGACAGCTGCCAACATACGATAAAATGTGGAATTCGTTCGGTAGACAGACCGAACGAATTTTTTCTTTTTTCAAGTACGGTTTATTTGTAGTGTCCTTTTGTATTGACTGTGTGAGCTCTAAAAGTATTCCCTTGCATCAAAAATGTCGCTTGTGTAGTTCAATGGATAGAATGCTAGCCTCCGAAGTTGGTGATTCGGGTTCGACTCCCGACACGAGCGCCATATTTCTTTGTGGGAGTTTTGTTGGCCATCGTAGGCATCGCTCACTCATCGTATCTTTCAATGAAGGGCAGGCACCTACCAAATTCATTAGGTTTATGACAGGAAATACGAATGAGTTTCCCTTTTATTTTGCTCTTGCAAATTTTTTGCACCTAAGAATCGTTGCTCCCAGTTAATGAAAGATAGAAGTCAACTCATTGGTTTTACATTGATAATTTGTGCGTTTGTATTGATGTTTAAAAATGCCGCCGATCAAGCAAACCAAGCGAAAATTGCCAGCCAGAAAAATGAACAAATAGAAATTGTCCATAGCGAACCCGTAAATATCGAAATTGCTAGGAATTTTGACATTGGAATAAAGAATTTCACCGGGACTGAAAAAAATACAGGGGTCGAAAAAATTTTTACACTAGAAAATGATGTCATCGGAGTCACTATTTCAGATCAAGGCGGCACGATAAAATCTACCGCACTAAAAAAATATCGATCCGTCCAGGATCGGCCGGATGTTGTGGTTTTCAACGATGGTTGCACCATGCATGCAATGTCGTTGAGCTCAAGCAATGAACAGTTTTCCAAATTTATTCAATCCGAACGATTTGATGAGGTTTCGGTTGGGAAACACGATATCGTACTGTCAAAAACTTCCCCCGAAGGCCATACCGTAACCAGGCAATATCATCTGGTTCCCCGAGACAGCAAAGATTCAGACGGCTATGTTATCGAACACAAAATTCACATCGAAAATAACACCAATTCGCCACTAACTATCGGCAGTTTATCTTTATTCTTGGGTTCCATGCCAGCAACTGAGAGTGACGCCATGGGCGATTATTTAAACTTCGGGACATTTAATGGGAAAAAAGAAAATTTCATAAAGCTGAGGGATTTTAAAGAAAGTAAAGGATTTTTTGGGCTCGGGAAAAGGGCAGAACGAAAATTTATCTTCAGCGATAGGAAAATCCTCTGGGGTGCAATAAAGAATCAATTTTTTACGACAATTCTGACCCCGGAAGTGGAAGCAGATGGCTATGTCACATGCCCAATGCTTGTCCACGACAAATGCTCAAACGAACAGGAAGAAGGCATAGGAGCCTCGATGGTATTCAACGTTGGGGCCATCGATGGAGGGAAAAGTAAAACGCTTTCGTCGAGTATTTACATGGGGCCCAAGGACTTTTCCAGGCTGTCAAAATTGGGGAAAGAGCAGGACAGGGTGATGCAATTTGGCTTTTTCGGATCCATAAGTGAACTTCTACTGCGGTTGATGTTGGGGATTCATGCAATAATTCCAAATTGGGGATGGACGATCATTGTACTTACAACAATGGTAAAGCTTCTGCTTTGGCCATTGACAAATGCTCAGGTTAAATCTTCTAAAAAAATGGCAGCCATCCAAAATCCCTTAAAAATAATCAAAGAGAAATATAAAAATAATCCGCAGAAACTGCAGGTGGAAACCCTAAAACTGTTTCGAGCAAATGGGATAAATCCAGCCGCCGGATGTTTGCCAATATTCATCCAAATCCCAATTTTCTTTGGGCTCTACTACATGCTCCGCACGGCATCTGATTTGCGCTTTGCACACTTTTTGTGGATAAAAGATCTCTCACTGCCCGATACGGTCGCACACATTGGGCGCTTCCCCGTGAACATTTTACCATTGGTTATGGGAGTGACCATGTTTTGGCAAATGCATATGTCTCCAATGCCTACTTCGGATAATTCGCAAAAGTTAATGTTCAAACTGATGCCAGCCATCTTTTTTCTCTGTTGCTATAGCTTCCCATCCGGATTAGTATTATATTGGACCGTGCAAAATTTGTTGACGATTGCTCAGCAATTTGCAACGTCATCTAGCAGTAAAATGCAGGATGAAAGCAATGTAAAAATTTCTACGGAGAAACAGAAATCGCGGCTACCGAAGCGAAAGGGAAAAAATGTCAGGACATAGTAAATGGGCAACAACAAAGCGGCATAAGGCTGTTATCGATGCAAAGCGTGGGAAAATTTTTAGTACGCTGAGCAAAGATATATCCCTAGCTGCACGAGATGGTGGTAGTGATGTAAATTTTAATGCCAGACTAAGGGTCATTGTACAAAAGGCTAAAGAAGCTAACATGCCTGCCGACAATATCAAAAAGGCCATTCAAAAAGGTACGGGGGAATTGCCTGGAATGTCAATCGAAGAATTGACCTACGAAGGTTATATCGCGGGAGGAATTGGTGCGGTCATAGAAGTAACCACAGATAATAAAAACCGTGCTGCCGGCGAGATCCGTAGTGTACTGACCAAAGGCGGAGGGAATTTGGCAAGTCCCGGAGCATTGATGTTCAACTTCCAAAGAATGGGACAATTTTTCATATCCAAGGAGGTGGTAACTGAAAATAGGCTGATAGAAATTGTACTAGATGCAGGGGCTGAAGATATTAAATCGGACGGCCCAGATTTCGAAGTACTGTGCCCGATTTCATCATATTACACCCTGGCCCAGGCGATAATAGGAGCAAATATCAAATGTTTGTCATCCGAAATCGCATATATTCCTAATTCTATCATACAAATAACGGATGCAGAATTAGCTGCCAAGGTGTTAAAAACCATTGAAAAACTAGAAGACTTGGATGATGTTAAGAGTGTTTTTGCCAATTTCGACATAGACGATTCAATTGAAACTTAATGGGAGCGTTGGATCGTTTATGTCACTTAAGAGACTAAATTTCGTGGGTTTTGCAAAAAAACAAATCTGTTTTTATCATTAAGGTCACGCATTGACTCAAATTTACCGAAATAGTTTTTGGCAAAACTTGCGATGGATTCATGCTGAGAGCCGTTTGTTTCCAGTATCAGTATGCCATCTTTGGTCAAAGACCTTCCGGCTGTACCAATGATTTTAAAAATATCAGCTAGCCCATTATTTTGAGACACCAATGCAGATTTTGGTTCAAACTTTTTTATTTCATCTTGGGCGTTCTCAAATTCTTCATCGGTCAAATAGGGAGGATTTGAAATAATCATATCAAATGTCCCATCGATGCCCTCTAGCCAGTCGCTAACCATGAACCTAATGTTGGTTATTTCATTTCCTATGGCATTTTTTTGAGCCGTCGAAAGTGCATTTTGGCTTGCATCGACAGCCAAGATATTGGCTTTTGGAAAATGTTTCGCCAAAGCCAACCCAATCGCACCACTACCAGTTCCTAGGTCTAAAATTGATCCGATTGGTCTATTTCCAAAATGTGAAATGATTATATCTATGAGTTCCTCCGTTTCGTGCCTTGGTATTAAAACATTTCTGTCGACTATGATAGATAAGCCATAAAAATCAACTTCACCGACAATATATTGCAATGGTTCACGATTCCCTCGCCTGAACAGCAGCTGCTGTAATTGAGGCAGCAGATGTTCTTCCATACTGTCATGGAGACGCAGGCGAAGAGATAATCGATTACACCTGAATAAATATGACAGTAGCAGCTCAGCATCTAGCTTTGCGGCTGCAATCCCTTTGCTTTTTAGAAAGTCTTCTGATTGCTTGAGAACTTCCGCTAGCGATGGCATTTTGCTCGTAAAGTACGTTTTCGCCTCGCATGCCTAAATATTCCCCAAAACACATACCCTAAGAATATTACGGACAATGCAACATCGCGTAATAGTACGACGAGCGACAGCACTGTCATTGTGATCAAAAACGTTCCCCATTTGGCTTGCGTATTCCAATCGACCTTTTTAAAACTTGGGTAATAGACATTGCTGACCATCAACCAGGCAATCAACAGCATTAACGGAGGTAATATCAGGGACCACGATTTTAAGTCATATTCATTGAGTATCAGCACAAGAGAAACGATAACCCCAGCGGCAGCGGGAACAGGTAACCCCAAAAAGTCATAGTTGTTTTTTTCCTGCTCAGCTTTTGAAAGTAGAGGGTGCGTTATCACGTTAAATCTCGCCAACCGTACACTGGCACACAGTAAATACAGCGACCCAAAAATCCAACCAACTTGCCGGAAAAATGGAAATTGTTCTGTCGGTGATAGTATCATCAGAAATACCATAAGAGCTGGCGCTACCCCAAATGAGACCACATCAGCTATGGAATCAAATTCTTTCCCAAAAAGAGATTCTTTTCCTCCCAATCTGGCGATCCTTCCATCCAATAAATCACATATTCCTGAGAGAAACACAAACCAAACGGCTTGCGTATAGTATGTTGTTGACATTGTTTCTGAAACTGAACAATACCGCGCCTGCATGGAACGAATTATGGATAAAAATCCAAAAAACAAATTTGACGCCGTGAACAGGCATGGTAGCAAGTAAATTTTACTAGCATCTGCCAAACTTATACTCTCACCTTTCACTTTCATTAGGATATATCTAATAAAAATTTACCAAGCCGCAAGTTAGAATGCTTATAAAAATACTCCATTTGCCATTTCCTATTGATTCTTACCATGGCACTACACCGTAAAACAAATCAGCAAATCACCGAAAGATCTCGAAACTAACTATTAATATTCGGACAACTTCACAATTGAAACGGTCCTATTGTATTGCGCGAATTACAATGTCACAACGTCTATCGAGTGCACAATCTGCTTTGTGCTGAACACTTTTATTTGCTTTTATTGAGCCGAGTGAAGCAGTGATGACCCTATTTTCGTCAATTCCCAGGGACACGAAAACGTCTCGGACAGCCTCCGCACGCCGTTTCCCAAGCGCATTATTGTATGATTCTTTCCCGAATTTATCGCAGTTTCCAACGACTAATATGCAAAGTGTTTTATCTTTTATGAAAACTTTGGCTATTTCAACTATTTTGATCAGTTCAGCTCTCAAAATCTTTGAACTGTCGAAACTGAAATACACGGATTCGAGCACATCCGCCGCCGTATAATTGTATTCTGTTTTTTGAGCATCAAATCCATGGGCGACAAAGTTATTTCCTTCCTCATCATCTTTATTTATAAAACATTCGTCTGAGCAATTTTTTTCTGTTACTATCGTATCCTGAGGTGACAAAGATTCATTTGTGGAAAAGTCAAAAGAAGAACATCCAGCAATGGCAAAAATCAAACCCAATGTACAAATATTCCTTATATACCTATCCGACATGACTAGAGGCTATACTATCAACCACTGCACCATGTCAATTATAATTATCTTATTCGTTGATTTTTCGTGAAAATTTTATTATTCCTTAAAAGGAAAAGGTTATTGAGTTTTTAACCGCAGATATAATGCAACTACAGGATCGGCCACAGCGTGATTTTTTTGCCGAAGAAATTGCTAAAAATTTTTCCGTGATTGCATCTGCTGGGGCTGGAAAGACAACGGCAATTACTGAAAGAATTGCAAATCTTGCCATGCAGGATTTATACGCGTGTTCCCAAAGAGCCTCGCAAATGAAAAAATTGGTCGCTGTTACATACACAGAAAAAGCGGCAAAGGAAATCAAAGATCGCGTTTTTCATAAAATTTTCCAAAAAACTGAGCATTCGTATCAAATGAGGGAAGTCTGCATGCAATATCTGGAATCGGCGTTTTTTGGAACCATCCATGCATTTGCTTCAAAATTTTTAAAATCCCATTGTGCCCTGGTCGGTTTGCGCAATGATTTTAAAATTATCTCCAATGAAGAATCTCTTTGGGAAGAATTCATAGCTTCCACAGGAAATGTGCTGAAAGTTATCCCCGAGGAAATTCAGAATGATTTTTTGTGTACGCACGATGTTGATAAATTATTGGTTTATGCTCGAAACTATAATTCTACGAACCTGTCAAATTCAGTGGATATTGCTCCAGTGCCGGCCATCAACGTCGATAATATTTTGGCCTATAAAGCTAAAGGCAATGAAAGCAAAAGTGTGCACTTTTTGCATTTGTTAGGCGAATGGGATCTTTTTCGGAAAAGCGGTGACTATTTTCCCATGCCAGATTGTGCTGAAATTTGCAATAGCCATGGTCTGATCGAATTATGCCAATCGGAATTGAAAAATTTTCTCCATTGGAAACAAAATTCCGGAAAGTTTTTCACTGCAAATATTGTCCGCCTGTATAGGGATTTTCGCATCACGAAAGGACAGCTGAAGTATGAAGATTTGATCAACTTATCCATAGATCTTCTCAAACATTCAACGGTAATAGGAGAAATAGAAAATGATCCCTACCGTGTGATTTTAGATGAAGCACAGGATACGGATATACAACAGTTTAGGTTACTTCTTGGAGTTTCCCAAAGAAATCTCCGCGAAGGAATTTCAATGGACATATTGAAAAACTTTCCCGAACATGGTCATTTTTCAATGGTAGGTGACCCCCAACAATCCATCTACTGCAGCCGAGCGGACATCAATACCTATGTGGATTTACATAATTCGCTAGTAAAATCCAGTGCTGCCCATGAGTTGACATTCTTTGTTACCATGCGGTGCTCCGAAGCAATAACAAATTTTGTAAATGACAGATTTCAGACCATTTTCAATGACATAAAATTCGTTCCACTAGTTCCCAAGCCTGGCTGCCAATCAGGGGATGTTAAAATTCTAAAACTACGGAAGCAAACGGAAGGAAATACCCACTCATCGGCATCTCAAACGGCAACGCTTTTTCTTGGGAAAAAGCCTGGGGATTTCGAAGTAGAAAATTGGTCAGATATCGCAATTTTAGCCCCTAGAAAGGATTGGTTGGCAGACATTCACCGATGTTTCATTGCCAATAAAGACCTCCCGTGTGCCCAATTACATTTTGAAAGTACAAACGGCAATGGCGCCTTTCCAATTCGTTGGCTAGCGTCTTGTTTAAGGTATATAAATAACCCCGCCGATCGGCGCGAATTTGCGGGCATCTTACGGGAAATTTTTGGAATCAAAAGCCAAGAAATTATAAACTATTTCAGGCATAAAAATAGCCAAGTTTGCGCAAAAATCGACGCTGAGTTTGCTGACCTGCGCAGTGAAAGATATGATACTTCGTTGGCAAAGTTTCTATTAAAAATTTTAGATCGGCTTAAAATTTTCCACCGCATTTCTTCCCTTAACATTTATACCGAAAAGAATTTGTTGACCAAAATAAAGCAAACGATTGAATTATGCTACTTCTCCGAATCACAACGGATGAATATTGTAGAAGCGGAACGGTTCTTAACGGACAAAATTGACACATTAAAAGAACCAGACAGCGTCAATACCTCTGCCGTACAATTTGTGACATTTCACAAAAGCAAAGGCTTGGAATGGCCAGTGGTTATATTGCCATTTATGTACCGTAGACGTCAGTTTAAAGATGATATTGATACAAAATCATTGCCCAAGGAACAACATTTTGTGGAATTATACGCCAATGAATGTCGCCTGCTGTATGTGGCATGCACACGAGCTAAAAATAAGCTCCTAATATTAGATGACTCCGAAATTTTTGATGAAAAAATATTGCCCCACATGGTTTTATCTGGGAAAATTTTACTGGGAACTAATTGAAATATTTTACCGTGGTGGAACATGCACTTTCCAAAAAACAGCACGAATTTGACTCACATGGATATACCCTTTATGGGGGTCATACCTTCGCCGGTAGACGTTTCGTAGCCTTCCAGAGGTATAGGCAATCGGAAATTATTTGAGGGAAATCTTTGAGAACAATTTGATTAGCCGCATCACAGGTAGCTTTTGCCGGATCGGGATGTATTTCAAAAAATAGACCATCCGCACCACTTGCAAGTGCTGCCTTTGCCAGAGTAGGAACGAAGGTTCTTTCTCCACCCGTACAATCTTGGTTTGCACCGGGCAATTGTACGCTATGTGTGGCATCGAAGATTGTTGGGCATTCATTCGACTTCATGATTGTGAATGAACGCATGTCGACAACCAGGTTATTGTATCCAAAAGTTGTCCCACGCTCAATCTGCCAAATTTCCTGGGCCTTCGATTCTTTGAGCTTACTGACAACATGTTTCATTTCATGAGGAGAAAGAAATTGTCCTTTTTTAACGGAGACTATCTTCTTTGTCTTGGCAGCAGCCATTAAAATATCCGTTTGCCTGCATAGAAATGCAGGGATCTGCAATACATCGCAAATTTCTGATACGGGAGCTGCCTGCTCTGGTAAGTGAATATCGGTGGTAACAGGCAGGCCATGGCGATTTTTGACTTCTCCAAGTAGCCTAAGCCCTTCCCTGATACCCACACCCCGTTCACTGTAAATCGATGTCCTGTTAGCCTTATCAAAGGATCCCTTGAACACGATTTTGAGATCTGGGAATTTACTCCGCAATGCCACAAGACATTCGGCTGTGGAAAATGTTACATCCTCATTTTCTAGGGAACAGGGGCCCGCTATTAGCAACAATTTGTTTTCTTCAAAAAACATCAATGCTTACCGAGGTTGAAAAATTTCGCCAACGAATCAAGTAACAAAATTTGCTCGTTCATCCACATCAGTTTTCAAAAATCTCTTCATTCTTTCCAACAGAAAAGATGTCGCTTTCTTCGTTTCCTCGATCTGGGATCTGTCGTCAATCTTTACTTCTGCAAACAGATAAAATTTGATCTTTGGTTCTGTTCCACTAGCCCGTAGAGCAAATTTCACACCATTTTTTAGGGTTATGAAAAAGAATTGTTGGGATGGGATAACTTTCCCATCGGCATCTTGGATCGTTTGTTTGGAAAAATCGACGATTTCTGTTACTTTCCCATCATCAATCTGTTTCGGTGGATCTTTTTGATAGCTGGTCAAGATGTTTTTGATTTTCTGTGCACCATCAGCCCCTTCGTAGTAAATATTTAAAACCGATTCACCAAAGTAGCCATACTTCACGTACATATCATCGCGGAGGTCAATCAGCGTTTTATTGAAGGACTTTGCATAGGCAGCCAATTCACAAGCCATCAAACATGCGGAATTGGCATCCTTGTCGCGAACATTGTTCGCCGACAAACAACCGTAACTCTCTTCGCATCCAAAGATGAACAGGGTACTGTTTTTTTTGAGTAAGTCATCCCGTTTTGCCCCTAAAGTTTTATCATAGTTTATGGAAATTCCCGTTGATTCATATTCATGCTCAAGCATTCTATTTTCATAGTCGAACATTTTTTCCCCGATCCATTTGAATCCCGTCAGCGTATTAATGCACTTTATTCCGTGCGAATTGGCGATTTTATCGATGAGAGGGGTCGTGACAAAGGTTTTTACTACGGCTACACTTTTCGACCCCTCGACGGGAATTTTTCGTAAAAATTTTAACTGCGAAATTCTATATTCGGTAAGCAAAGCCCCCGTCACATTTCCTGTAAAAACCTCAAATTCTCCGCTGCTGTTTTTAGCAGCAATCGCTAACCTATCGCCGTCGGGATCAGTTGCCAAAACAAGATCCGCGTTGTCCTTTTTAGCTAAAGCGATGGACATGCCTAGGGCTTCCTTATTTTCCGGATTTGGAGATTTAACCGTTGAAAAGTTTGGATCTTGATCATTCTGCTCCTCCACAACGCTATGACTGATTTTATTAGCTTCCAAAAGTGGAATCGTAGCCACGCCTCCCGTCCCATGCAGAGGGGAAAATACGACACGTATGGGATAGTTTTCCAAAAAATCTCTTCGCAAAATTGTTTTAGTAACGGTAGACTGGTAGCATACATCAATTAATTCATCTAAAATCGTCACTCCCGACATGTCCTTTTGGCAAAATCGGCAAATATCATCCATTGCCACACTGTTAAATTCTGATATTACCCCGGATGCATGGGGATTCACCATCTGTGCACCGTCTAAAAAATAAGCCTTAAACCCATTATCATGCCATGGGTTATGGCTTGCAGTTATCATGATGCCAGCTGTACAACTCAAATGGCGTACGCTGAAACTTAGTTGAGGCGTAGACCGTGGAGATGCATAAAGAATCGCATGGCCTCCCAAATTCTTCCATGTGGAAGCAGCCAATTCTCCAAAATGTTTGGAAAAATGCCTTACATCGTAGGAAATTACGACCGATGGCAATTCGTAGGCTCGGTTATTGTTTTTCAGAAATTTTGAACAATACCTAAATAGTGCGATCGTTGCCCCAATGATATTGAAATCGTTCAAGTACGCCGTTCCAACGGCAGCAAAATCTGGCCTATTGGTCTTAGAGTTTCCACGTTCGGGGCTGGTCACTACCTCCGGGATTGTTCGACTACGCATACCTCCAGTACCAAATTCTAGGGTCCTAAAAAACCTATTATTAATCTCATCGACAAGTCGCCGATCAACGAGTTCGTCTATGGATTGACGTGCCCAGGTCGGTAAATTATTGCAGTTGTACACACGTGTCACATTTTGTGCCGTCGTCGCTAGCACACTGTCTCTTAAAAACCTTTCCATAGCAGTGTTCCAAAGGAATTACTTTTTTCCAAAAAAGAAAGCTAAAAATAAAATATTTGGTTATGTTAAAAATTTTATTTAATTATTTTTCATTGAGTCTCACCAAAGATATATGAACGACGATGGTGTAAAAAAATTATTCGACAAAGTGAATGTTTTGGAGGTTGCAGATTTGCGTAACTTGATAAAACATCTATGGAAACAACGGGATTTTTTTAAAAAGACCTTCGACATCATCCGGGATAGTATCGTTGTGATCAATGCCAAAGGAGAAATTTTTTACTGTAATCAATCAGCCTGTGACTTGTTAGGCATTAGTAACCTAAAGCAATCAAATGTTTTGTGGAAATATATTCCTGAGTTCGTCGTGTTTTCCGATTTGGATACGTCATCAATTGGCACAGGCAATTCTTTTCTTTCCAAGGAAATTAAGATTTCGTATCCGCACAAAAGTATATTAAATGTAACCGTTGCTCATTATAGCAATTACGATGATAATGAAAAACTGTTTGTCCTGCGGATCGTTGACATTACGGAGGATCGTGTCTTGTCGGAAAAAACGATAAACGATGAAAAAATTTCATCGATCACACTCCTTGCCAGTGCCGTTGCCCATGAAATAGGAAATCCGTTAAATGCCATCAGCCTCCGTTTACAATTGATGCAACGCCAGTGTAAGTCATTAAAAAACGTCGATGAACGGATGAAATTGGAAACCTCAGCAGGAATTTGTTTGGATGAAATTGCTAGATTGGATAGCATAGTTAAGAATTTTTTACAGGCGATCCGTCCCCAAAAGCCAAAATTTACCAGCCTTCCGCTGGGCAAGGTTATAGAGGATACCATTGATCTGATGGAGGCAGAATTTAAATCTTTAAACATAGAAGTTGTCAATCGCATTGGTCCATTGCCATTAATTCTCGGAGATTATTCCCAATTGAAGCAAGTTTTTTTCAACGTTTTAAAGAATTCCTGTGAAGCGATCTCCAGCAGCGGTACGATAGTAATTGAAGGATCTGCCAGTGACAATGATGTTATTTTGACATTTACGGACAATGGTGTGGGAATTCCCTATGACTTGTTGGATAAAATTTTCCAGCCATATTTTTCCACCAAAAGGGAAGGAAATGGCTTGGGAATGGTAATTATTGAAAGAATTTTAAGGGAACACGGAGCAACCATCGATATCGCAAGTGCCAAAAATGTTGGAACAAAAATTTCCATCAATTTTCCAAGAAAGGATAAGTGCATGCCTCTCTTAGGCACGGATGACGATTCTCGAGAGTCCCATGTACAAAATGTATTGCCATAGTAGAAATTTTTATTCATTAAAACATGGATGTCCCTTAGAAAATGTGATTTCATCTCCCTGCTCATTTCTGTAACGTTTGTAGTTTTGTGTATCCTATGCATAACCCCCGATGAAACTATCAGTTTGAAAAAACAAACAAGGGTGCCATACATATCCGTAGTGAAAGGCAATACGTATGTTGAACAGAGTTTTTCGGCCGGTTTTTTTTTACCAACGAGCCATAATATCCATTGCCGTGCTACAATGCCAACTCTGAAATGTGCCATGGAGGTACTAGATGTAAGGAGTATAAATGTTTTCAACGGAAGAGAAAAATCGCCCATTGTGTCCGCAATCGATTTGCTACAAAATATCATACCCTACAACATTCTTAACGGCATACACATTTCCGAAGTATGTTCGTTAGCAGATAAAGATTTCGTAGTAACCAATGGGATATTTTGTGAAAATATCATGACGGGAGGCCGGTATAATGTAAGTTGCCAAAATATTGATGGTGAAAGCAATGTTTTGTTGTGCAAAATCGGCCATATGTTTTTCTCATCTCCCAGTGAATTTTCCCAAATTTTACCGTCAAAGGAAAACCTTTGGGGCGATGGGCTTGGAGGTATAAAATTTTTGCGACTAAAACCTTTCCCATAGAAACACTAGCATGAAACAAAATACAAAAACTTGGTTGCTCGTTGATGGACATAACATGGCGTTTCGATGTTTTTACGGTGTTCCACAAATGACGACTACCTATGGGCTACACGTCAATGCAATTTATGGGTGGGTTCGATCGCTGTGGAAATTAGAAGACATGATTCAGCCGGATGCCGTCTGCGTATTTTTTGATTCGGGAGGTTCGACCGCTAGGAAAAATATTCTGTCTACATACAAGGCAAATCGAAAAGTTATGCCTGAAGAGCTCAAACAGCAGCTGGAATACATGAATTTATTAGCCGTGGCCCATGGATATTACATAACTGCGAAGGAAGGCATTGAAGCGGACGACTTATTGGCCAGTTTTTCTGAAAAATTGAACGAATGCGACGAAACGTCATACATTGCCAGTGGAGACAAGGATTTTGCCCAATGCGTTGGGGAACATACCTTTCAGATGTTACCTCCAACCGCACAATCTAAGGGTGCTTGGCGAATTTTAGACCGGTATGGGATCAAAGAAAACTTCGGTGTTTTCCCGGAGCAGATTGTCGACTATTTATCCCTATTGGGCGATGCTTCCGATAATATTTTAGGAGTCGAAGGGATAGGAGCTAAAAGGGCAGAAAAGTTTTTAAATCAATTTGGTAACATTGAAAATTTATTACAAAATCTTGATAAAATTCCCTCCGAAAAAATTAGAAAAAATCTATTAAATTCCCTAGGACTTATAGAGCGTAACCGCGAATTGATTACATTGCGAAAAACAATGGAATTCAACATCCCAGCGACAATAATTAGCAGAAGTCCAGAAGATATTTTTAACTTGCTTCAAAATTTGCAATTGAATTCGCTTTTAGCGTTGGCCCGCAAAAGGTACAAACTTCCTAACCAGGCGGAATTGTTTGATGATATTCCCTGATGAAAAAATAAAAAGCCATACTGGCGGGATAGACGGGGCTCGAACCCGCGACCTCCAACGTGACAGGCTGGCGTTCTAAACCAACTGAACTACTACCCCGCTAATGGTTTTGCCGATACTAATATCGGTACTGTCAGCAAGCTATTGTCGGCAGTTGGCCTGTCAATATCAAATGTTGTGATTTTCAAACCCATAGGCTTGAGAAATGCCCATGGTCAAATGGTTAATTCTTTTTCTTTTGAAAAACGTCTATCTTTTTCGACAAATTCAAGATTAATGGTGCAACCCGTGAAATCGAAATGCTTGCGCAATGTATTTAGTAAATACTTTTTGTAGTTGTCATTTAATAGAGATGTTCGATTGCAAAAACATTTAAACACAAAGGGCATATTGCCGGTTTGTACGGCATAATATATGCGAAATAGGCGGCCGTTGGAAGTGGATGGAAGACGCCTGTCAAAAGCTTTTTGAATCACGCGATTCAGCTCACCGGTCCCAATTTTGCGGTTTATTCTTCCATATAATTTTTCGGCAAACGGCAACAGATCGTCGATCCCATATCCTCTTTTTGCAGAAACAAAAACAACTTCCACGTCGGGAAAGGAACGTAATTCTTCCCTGGCAGCTTGTAAAAATGATTCTTGAAATTCTTTGATGGAATTAAACTTTTCCAAATTACCATCGCGATAACGTTTCTGCGCAATATCCCACTTGTTGACTACCAAAATTAAACCCTTCCCTGCTTCGATGACTTCATTTGCTAACTTTTTATCGAGTTTCGTTATTCCGCTTTCGGCATCTATCACTAGGAATATTATATCACAATTAATTATCCCATCACGTGTACGCAGGGATGCGAAATAATCGAGGGACGTGGTAATTCTGTTTTGCGGCCGCGAACCGGCGGTATCGAGCAATTCGAAATCTCTGCCGCTTTCAGACATATCACATTTTAGCAATTTTACGCCGACGGCTTCCCGCGTTGTTCCAGGAATATCGCTCACTATCATGCGCTGTTCTTTCAGTAAGGCATTTACCAGGGATGATTTCCCGACGTTTGGACGACCGACGAAGGCTAATTTTATGGGATTATACATTATTTCCACATTTTCAAGTTGTGACGAGAATGCCACCGTCTTCGAAGCTATTAGTTGCCTTATTTCTTCTTCTCCAATGCCATGTTCTGCGGAAGTGGCTATAGGGTCACCAAAACCAAAGGATTTAAAAATGTCGACCAAATGGAATTTTTCATTGCCATCGATTTTGTTGGCAATGACCGTAACATTTACACCACTTTTCCTCAACATCTCAGCAATGTCATAGTCCATGGGCATAATTCCTTCGGTTGTATCTACCACGAAAAGCACCAGATCTGCGGCTGCGATTGCTAGACCAACCTGTTCATCAACCGCAGATGTGATTTCTTCGATGCTGTTATCACCTGATAATCCAAGCCCGCCCGTATCCATTAAAATAATATTTTTCCCAATTTCATGGGTGATAATATCACGGGTGACTCCGACCATATCATGCACAATCGATATACGTTTGTGGGCTAATCTGTTAAATAATCGACTTTTCCCTACATTCGGACGTCCGACGATCGCGATGTTGTAGAACATTTTCATGGAGGTGTTCTGTAAGTAGCCTATAAAAATTTTACAAGCTTAAACGACAAACTTCTGAGCGAAACGTTTATTTCGATGTCACCTCTCGCTATTTATTTCTTTTCCCTAGCCGCATGAATTACAATTTGTCGAGAATTTGGCATGTTTATCATTTTTCTGTATTTTGCAACGGTCCTGCGAGCAATATGAATGTTGTATCGTCCTAGGATTTCTGCGATTTTTGCATCCGTAGCCCGTATCTTTTCTGATTTTATTATTTCATGCATTCTTTCCAGAATGGCACTTTGCGAAACAGATTCCGTACCACCGGCATCAAAAAATTTTGACATTTCAAAAATGCCATGGGGAGTATGGACATATTTCCCGTGGACAGCACGGCTGATCGTTGAAATATGTAAATTTAGCTGTCTCGCGACGTCGACTAGTCGTAGGGTTTTCATAAATTTTGGTCCCCGTTTAAAAAAATCAATCTGGCGTTCAAGAATCACCTTAGCAATGCCCATCAGCGTTGTTTGTCTCCTATCTATTGCTTCGTAGAGTTGTTTCCCATACCGTGCCTGCTTTTTTAAATATCGCCAGGTTTCCGGAGTTTTCTCGCAATCATCGCTTACCATTTTTTTATATAGCTCGCTAAATCTTAGGAGAGGGATGTAGTCCGTATTGAAATTTATCACCCATTCGCCATCAAGTTTGTAAATTTTCAAATCTGGAACTACGGTAACGTTTCGCTCGTTTGAGAATCCACTGATGGGAGAAAAATTTAACCGTGCGATCGTTTTGCCCGCTGTGATTATATTTTCACATGCAACATGCAACTTCTTGCTTAGAAAATCTATTTTCCCTTTATGTAATTCGTCAAAGTATTCTCGTACCAAAGTCTTTGCCAACCCTAGATGCTCGCCGGAAGTGATTTGATCTAGTTGTAATAGCAGGCATTCTTGTAAATTTTTAGCGCCAATGCCATGGGGGTGCAATAGTTTCAATTCGTCGTAGACCCGCTTGACCCGGTTAATGTCGACATGCAAGGAATTTGCTATGTCTTGCAAATCACCATCGAAAAATCCTCTTTCAGTTATGAATTCCAAGAGTTTTAACAAGATTGCTTTTTCTCCTTTTCCCCACTCCGGAACCTGTTGCAGTAGGTGATCTTGCAGGGAAATAGTTTCTTCAATATTTTCTAAAAATTCCTGATGGGAATCGCTTTTTTCTTTGGGAAAAGTCCACCTATCCCGTTGTCGGTCATCAATTTCTATGGTTGGATTTTTTTTACATTCTTTTTTAATCAGTTCCCATAGATCGGCGGTTGGCATTTGCAAAATTTCCAGGGATTGTCGCATGGTCGGCGACAATTTTTGTACCTGTTTTTGATCCTGTGATAGTGAAATGTCCAAGGTAAATCCTCATTTTAGTGTGAAAAACTTTTCGGTGTTCTTATAGGTCAAGTTGCAAAAATCATCTTCCGACATATTCAATGTTTTCGCTGCGAATCTGGCAGTAGCTCGAATAAAGGCCGGCTCATTGCGTTTTGGCCTATGAGGCTCCGGTGTCAAATACGGACAGTCCGTTTCGATTAGAAGCTTGTCTAGATTAGCAACTTTCAATGGTTCCACCTGTTCCTTTCTAAATGTTAATGTCCCTGCAAATGAAACAAATGCCCCAAAACTTTTCAATTTTTCCATCTCGGGAACTCCATATCCATAGCAATGGAACAGAACCTTACTCCCCGGAATGCCTGAATTTGTCAAGATATCAAAAGTATCATCGAAGGCTTGGCGTGAATGGATTACCACAGGCAAATCATTTGCCTTTGCCAACTCCAATTGTTTTGCAAATATGAGTTTTTGGAATTCGATGATTTCGTCCTTTGCTTGCTGTTCATTGGGTAGGCGATGGTAATCAAGCCCAATCTCGCCGATAGCTACCGGTTTAATTTCTTTTCCTAAAAAAATTGGCAACTGGTCCAATTCCTTTTCATTTTTAGCCGCCAATGGATGTAATCCGGCCGTGTAGGAAATATTTCTACGATTTTGCACAAATTCTGCGTAAAATTCCCAATCCTTTTGGTGTGTCCCAACGGCCACCATTTTGGTAACCGATGCGTGCTCGGCATTAGCCAAAACCTCTTCTATTTTCCCTTCGTGAAAGAAATCGTCGAGATGGCAATGGCTATCAATTATTTCCATTGGATATGATGCAATAATTTTGGGATCCATTGTCAATATACTGTGCGATATTTCCACTCTCCGGGTAAACTTTAACGCAATCCCAATAGACACTGGGGATTTTAATCTTCCTATCTCAGATCAAAATAATCTTGCCTACCATAAATACACCGGCTTCAGAATATCCCAAAAACTCGACCTAAAAGAGAAATAAGCAAGGAAACCCAGATTCTAGGATTTTGACTCTCCGTTAGCATTTTCAATCCTTTTCACTTGGAGGTAAAGGTTGGATCATTTTGCAAAGCTTCCACCTGCCTTTGGTTTAGTTCTTTCAAAGGAAACAGCCCATAATCTTCTAACTCACTGTCATAGACGTCGTATATTATATCTTTGCCATATGGAAACTTGATCGCCACCATGCGTTTTTTTGCATTCTGAAAGACATAAACTTCAAAGCCCTTAGCTCTAAGCATATCCACATACTGATCGTTCGGAATAGCACTAAATCCGGGAGCATTTGCAACTTTTATGTCCATAATTTACCTTCCAAACAAATTTAAATGCATTGAATCGGATTTAAATTTATCATCGTAATACTCATGAATTGGACATTTTATCTTGTAAGCAGGGCACACATGATGATTTTTCCTTTTCTTGAAAGGAAAAAGAATTTAATTTGTGTCAAAAATCAATATAATTTTCCAATGTTTTGCAAAATTACCAAAATTATTTTGATACACGCTAGTTTTTTGCTCTAGGACTTGGATTTGCCACCAAAAACTTCCGCTCTAGTTTCTTGAAAAAATGTATTAATTTCTCTTTTAACCATAGAAGTCATCTCCCGACTCAATGGTTGAGAGGAGGTGGATTTTCGTAGAACTACAGTTCTGAATTCACCCAAAAGGGTGTTGAGATTTGCCATTAAAAGCCCAAGTTCTTTCTTTGTAGATTCTTTTTTGACATGTACTTCGAGCGCATTTCTAGTATTTTTTATAAAATCATCTCCGGTGACTGTAGCGGCACTCCGCGAACTCAACTCGCGCAAAGCTTGATCTATGGTCGACTTTTCAATACCTGCGACAGTTCCTTGTAGAGAGCGTTGATCGGGACATTCAGCTTTAATAAGTTTTAAAAGTTTTTTCCCTTTCGAATCGCAATCACTCAAGCGAGATTTATTGTCATTAAAAAATCTAACAGCTTTACCCAATGGTTCAGGAAGAAACAATGAAGCTACACCACAAACGAAACTATTAATAATATTCATAAAGCATTTATGTGGTAAAATTTGACACCGGTCAACGCTTTTTGCAAAAAAAAGAATATTATTTTTCAAATAAAAAAATTCGGATTGACAAAAACGAAAAATATGGCAAAGTCCCAGCATGGGAAGTTTTTTAAGACTCTTATTTTTATCAGTTGTGATGCTATTTGTTACGGCATGTCAAACAAATGCCCCCGTTGAACGTGTTACGGTGGGAACTGTGCAACGTTTTATCAGACAAGGAATGACTTCTGCGGAAGTTGTTGAAGCTCTTGGAGCCCCAAACATGGTAACAAAAAATGCCGAAGGTAATGAAACATGGGTTTATGATAAAATTCATTCGGAGTGCGAAACGAAGAGGTCGGATTCTGGTATTTGTTTGATATTGTTCGGAGGTTCTAATACAAAAATTTCTGGGAGTTCCAGTGAACGTACCTTGACCATAGTAGTGCATTTTGATAAAGATAGCAAAGTTACAGATTTTTCTTATAGAACAACGTCGTTTTAGTGGTGCATATGTCAAAAAGAAGCCTCGCAACATTATTTTTGGCTGTACTATGCCTTACGCCAGGTTGTGTTTTGGTTAACGAAACCCGTGCTCCAACGAGTATAGAAATACAATCCATGCAGACAAGGGAATTTGATGTTCCATACAAAATTGCTTTTGCTTCCGTTGTCGATGTTTTTCAAGATTTGGGCTTTGTTATACAATCGTCGGATTTTGCGACTGGATTAATTATAGCAAAAGGAAGTGTGATCAATAAGAATGTTGGCGTACTAGAGGCTGCGAGTGGGGTTCATAGTAAAATTGTGTGGAATGTTGGTACAGCTCATCTGGAAGAACCTAGCGACGGAAAAGTATCGATACGGGTAAGTTTCGTTGCAAATGTCAAAGTCACACTTGCATACGGAATGTCGGATGAATCAAGTAGAGCTATACTCGACGGTGAGTTTTATGCGAGATTTTTTGAAAAAATAGATAAGTCAATATTTGTAAGACAGAATCTAAAAAATAGAGCCAATACGAATTGAAATGAACTTTGGATTTTTGAAAAGGATATCCATGCAAACATGTTTAGTCCTAGATTTCCCTAAAGCTTACTACATTAGGTTTTGGCAGCAAAAGAGAAGAAAATAAAGCCAGTAGGGTGGCATTCGGTTTGCCGAAAGAGAGAAAACTTGGCCATGTTTTTTATTGAACAATTTTGCTAAAAAAATAGATCCTATCCATGGCAAATAGGCTCAAGTGCGGTGTAGTTGGGGTAGGATACCTTGGGCAGCACCATGCGAGGGTGTATTCTTCGTTGAAAGAATGCTCCTTGGTTGGTATATATGATATTAACCCAGAGCGAGCAAAGGAAATAGCATCAAAATATCACTGCAAAGTTTTCAACTCTCTCGAAGAGCTCGGTAATGAATGTAGCTGTGTAAGTATTGTGACTCCAACGGATAAACACGCCGAGACAGCGATCCCACTGATTGAAAAAAATTGCCATCTCCTAATTGAAAAACCACTAGCATCTTCAATGGCAGATGTGGAGCGAATTTTAAAAGCTGCGAGCGGTCGTGACAGAATTTTACAAACGGGACTGATCGAACACTATAACCCCGTTATGAAATTTTTGGAAGCATCGGTTACAACTCCACGATTCGTAACATCCCAAAGGCTGGCACCGTTCAATAAGAGGGGGACGGAAGTAGGTGTCGTTCTCGACCTAATGATACACGACATTGGCATAATTTTGCAGTTGGTAAAATCGGAGATTATATCCATAGATGCCATAGGAATTCGAGTTTTGTCAAAGACAGAAGATATTGCCAACGCCCGATTGCATTTTGCCAATGGATGCGTGGCGGATTTAAATGCCAGTAGGGTGAGTGAAAAAAAATCACGTGAAATGCGGATTTTTCAACCGCAAACATATTTGTCGATGGATTTTACATCTCAGAGCGGCCATCTAATGAAAGTTTTACCGGAAGGTCTGATCAAAGATGAAATCCCAGTAGAAAAAGAAGAACCTTTAAAGACAGAGATTTCATCGTTTATGCAGTGTGTACGAAACCACATAGAACCAAAAGTAGATATTCATTTTGGCAAAAAAACTCTGGAATTGGCATTGAAAATCACAGAAATAATCAACCTAGACCACCCATAAAATTAATTTTTTCTCTTTTTCTGTCTGCAGCTAAACTTACCAGCGTAGAGATAAGTTCCGGCATGTTTACGCCGGCAGCGTTTGCGCTAATTGGATAAAAACTATTTTGCGTCATCCCTGGGATTGTATTGATTTCCAAAAAAAAGACCTTCCCGGTATCTTTTTGGAATAAAAAGTCAATCCTAGCCCAATCCCTACATCTACAACATCTAAACGCCATTTCACCATACCGTTTCACCATATTCCTAGTATTTTCGGGAATTCTCGCGGGGCATATTTTGCTGGAATACCCTGGCGTATATTTATTTCTATAGTCCAAAAAACCGTATTTTGGTAAAATTTCTACAACTTCAAGCGCTTCGCCATCAAGTATGGCTACTGTTAGGTCTATCCCATCTATCCCACGTTCAACAATATATTCTACATCTTCATTTAGCCTGTGAATGGTCAACCCCAGTTCCATTTCCGACGAAACGAAATGGGTGTCTATGCTACTACCTTTGGCATTTGGCTTTATAAACAAATTACGTCCAAGCATGCTAATAATCGAATAGGTCGAAGGAGCACTTGCTGGAGCAAATTTTATGCCATTGACCACAGGAATTCCTACTTCTGAAACAATTCGTTTGGCAAGGGATTTGTCCATGCATAGCGCACTGGACTTCGAATCACTTCCGACGAAAGCTAAGCCTTCTGCTTCCATGGCAGCTTGCAAACCTCCATCTTCCATAAATTCCCCATGGGCAACGGGGAAAATTATAGCATCTTCTTGGATTGCTTCTTTGGGCAATTCATCCCTTGTAAGGACAATTTTTGTTGTGGGAAAGATGGTTTTACATATCTTGTATACTGTCTCGCCAGACAACAGCGATATTTCTTTTTCCGATGATGAATTTCCTCCGGTTAAAACTATTACCTCTCGGGCGTATTTTTTATTTATCATTGTGCTTATTTTTGTTATTCGCCATCCATATGTCGACTTATTTCTGAAAATTTCATTCCTGCCAATGATGTCTATTGGACAAAGGTAACGAATTTTCGCCTTTGGAAATTCTAACAAAAGCTACACTGGCCTTAAATATTTTTAGAAAAGGCTCAAAACGATTTTCCAGAACGGTGTAAATCTAGTCCACTATTGACTTGAGAGTCAAAAAACTTGCAGATGTCCCATATTTTTTATGGGGGAAATACAACCTATAAGAATAACAAGCCGGTATCTTTAGTCGAATCATCATCCATATAGGGTAAGCTAGCTACGGTACACAGGGAAAATAGCCATCGAAAAAAAGCTAATTGATGCTGCTTTTTATTACGTTTTAAGCGTGTGGTTTTTTCTTTGCCTATTGTTAAGGCCAAACGATTATCGAATTCTTTTTCGAATGCGTCGATGGACTCCTTTTGCAACGCACGAAAAGACTTTTCAAAAAGAGGAAATTTGATATCCATCATTTTATTTTTTTTTGCCAAGCGGTTTGTAAAGCCTTTGCCGAATGCCTTGGGAAAACTTTTTGATAATCGTAGCACCGAAGAAAAAGGATGTATTGCAATGCCTAGTTTACCATCTATGGATGCTTTTGGTAGGGATTCCAGACAATTTATTATCAGATTGTTTGCCTCGGTACTAAATTGCTCATCTTCACACAAACGTTCCAACGCTTCCGCGGATATTTTTCTAACGGATTGAACAATGTCAACTTTCCTTGTCACAAGGGGAAAATCTTAGCAGCCGGAATACAAAAGGCAATATATTTTTACTCTGAATATGTGGAACTATGTAATCAATGTGGATTCGGGTAGAATTGGGAGACAGATCAATCACGCAACATCTAATAGTTATAATAAAAGGTTGTCTTTTAGATAAAAAGTGACAGTGATTACTCTCACCTTCAATATGAGTAAAGACAAGTTGTTGGGAACATATTCAGTATGGTATTTGTATTGATTTTGGCTGTAATTGGGGCAATTTTTGTTGCATTTAATAATGGAGCAAATGATGTCGCAAATGCGTTTGCTTCAGCCGTAGGGTCCAAGGCTTTAAAAATCAAACATGCGCTTCTAATCGCTGCTATTTTAAATTTTTTAGGAGCGATATTGTTAGGATCTAACGTTTCCAAAACACTTATTGATGGCGTTGTAAACATTGGCTGTTTCTATGACAAAAATGCCTACATCGCAGGGATGCTGGCGTGTATGGTTGCTACGGGTTGTTTTGTTTTTATATCCACCCGTACCGGATTGCCGGTGAGCTCAACCCATTCCATCGTCGGAGGGATGATAGGAATTGCTACTACATTGGGAGGTATTGAAGCCGTCAAATGGAAATTATTCGGCATGCTGACACTGTCGTGGATATTTACGCCATTTCTAGCAGCTGCATGTTCGTTAGTTACCATAAAGCTAATAAAGCTAACAATTTATCGGGGAGAGAATTCTAAAGTTATGCAACGGGCATGCAATTGGATCCCTGTCTATGCCAGTGTAATTGTCATTGCGCTTATCATTGCCGTAGTGCGGGGAAGTAAGGTTTGGAAAAATTGCATACATCCCCACTGGACATTGGGTATGTTGTTGCTGATTTTCCCAGTATTGTACGTGGTATTTAGAATCATAGCGCATAGGTTAATCATAAAATTCAAAGATAGGGAATTTGGCGTTGAGCATGTTTTTAGGCGTTTTCAGGCAGGCACTTCGTGTTTGGTAGGGTTTGCTGTCGGATCGAATGATGTTGCAAATAGTGTCACGCCGGTTATTGGCATGTACTTCGTTACAAAGCTTGGTATGCTGCCGGATTCATTTGTCGACCATACTATCCCTGTTTGGATGCTTGCAGTCGGTGGGATGGGAATGTCGATGGGGGTTTTGTCTCTTGGTCATAAGGTTGTTAATACGATGGGACATAGCATCACACTGCTATCAAATTCCAAAGGTTTTAGCGTCGATTTTTCGACTGCCACAACGATCATCCTAGCGTCCGTTTTCGGAATGCCGGTTAGCTCTACCCATGCTGCAACCGGTGCTGTTATCGGGGTAGGATTGGAAAAGGGACTCAAGGGACTAAACCTGCGATTGCTCTTTACGATATTTGGCACATGGCTTATGACCGTACCAATATCCGCCATTTTTACAATTTTAGTATATTCTATCCTTAGGGCATTTATGTTACCGTTGTAAACCATGGGATGTCTTTGCGCAGAAGTTCTAACGTTTGGAATGTTCGATGGTCCATTGTTGTATGCAATTCCTCGAGGATTGGAAAATGTTTTGACCGATGGCATGCTTGTCAGGGTACCATTTGGACGAACAAAAACACTGGGTATCGTCCTTAGTACTTGCCAAACGGATCCGAATAAATCATCGTTTCAGGTAAAAGAAATTTTAAACATTGAATATGACTTTCCTTTGCTTGGTGCGGATATGATAAAATTGATATTTTGGATGCGCAAATACTATGCGGTATCGTATAAGTCCCTGCTTGAAACCATTGTCCCCCTGGCCATAAGAAAAAATAGCGGATTCAAATTTGTAACAAAGCTTTCTCTAATAAAAGCTTTATCCAAAGAAGATTATGAAATATTAGAACGCCGTTCCCCAAAGCAACATGCACTATATGAATTTTTACTAAAATCCAACGGCATATTTGAAAAATCAGGACTGAAAAATTTTTCAACCTCTGCCATCAATTCTCTGATCGATAAAGGGATTGTCGGGGAGACTTTTGAACGGACCAACCGCATTGTCTACGTCGATCAAACATTTGGAGAAAGCAGGAATCATAGGAAAAATGTAACTTTGACGGTCGAACAGCAAAATGTCGTTACCAATATCGCTGAGAGCTTGGCAAAGGGGGAATTTTGCACCCATTTGATACATGGAATTACGGGTTCTGGAAAGACGGAAGTTTATTTGCATGCCATGGAAAGTATTCTAAAATCAGGCGGTGATGCAATTTATTTGGTCCCGGAACTCACTCTAACACCACAAACGGTCCATCGCATTAGGTGTGGTATAAATCTTCCCGCCGTTCAAGTTGTGGTTTGGCACAGTGGATTGTCCGAAGGAGAACGCCGCGATGCCTGGTTGGCAATGGCCAGCAGTGAAGCAAAAATTGTTATCGGGGCACGCTCGGCAATATTTGCTCCCCTAAAAAATACCAAGATAATCATCGTCGACGAGGAACATGAAACAACATATAAACAGGCAGAAACTCCCCGTTACCACGCCCGCGACGTTGCAGTCTATCGTGCCAAATTGTGCAATGCTATCTGTATCCTGGGGTCTGCAACGCCATCCATCGAATCCCTATTCAATGTATCACTGCAGAAGTATACGCTGAATACCTTGAAAAATAGGATCGATGGCAGTACATTACCTAGAGTTGAAGTGGTCGACATGCGCCATGAACATTCTGCGGGGAAATCGAACATTATTTCATCGCGACTACGAGATTTGGTTGAAGATCGTTTGGTAAAACACGAACAAGTCATTTTATTTCTTAACAAACGGGGATATTCGTCGGTGGTATTTTGCAAAAATTGTGACTACGTTGCCACTTGCCCGCATTGTAGCACTTCTTTGACATACCATAGGCCGCAAAATGTATTACGGTGCCACGTGTGCAATTACGTCGAAAACTTGCCAGTCAAATGTCCTAAATGTGGAGGATATGATATTTTGCAAAGTGGTGTGGGAACGCAAAAACTTATGGGCATTATTTGCGCATTGTTTCCGTTGGCAAAAGTTGAGCGCCTCGACTCTGATACCACAACAACGAAGGATAGTTTTTACAAAATTTTAAACCGTTTTAGGGACGGAGAAATTGACATTTTGGTCGGTACACAAATGATATCCAAGGGATTAGATTTCCCGAATGTATCGCTCGTTGGTATTGTTAATATAGATAATGCCATGAATTTCCCCGATTTTCGATCAAATGAGAGAGTTTTTCAATCGATCATACAAGTATCAGGACGGGCAGGTCGTGGAAATAAACCTGGAATCGTTGTTATACAGACCAATTTCCCGTCTTCAGATTTGGTCCAACTAGCTGTCCAAAACGATGTGGAATCCTTTTTTAGGAATGAACTAACAGCCCGCAGTGAATTTTTCTATCCGCCATTTTCTCACATTGTACGACTAATTTTTTCCGGAAAAAATGAAGTAAAGACGGAATTCTTAGCAAAAAAGATTTGCGAAGATTTGCGAAAACAATCTCGCGGTTTATTTGAACTTCGAGGGCCGGCCCCGGCCGTAATATATAAAGTGAAGGACCGCTTTCGTTTTTCTCTCATGTGCTTTTCAAAAAGCGTAGCCACGGTTTTGGAAAAAATCTATGAAAGTATGGGAATCTTCAAAAGTGCAAAGGATGCTACCTGGACCATTGACGTGGACCCTGTTGACATGATGTAAACTATAAAAACATAAATTTTAATGTTTATAGGTGTCGTGGAGGCGTAGTAGGCCGACAACCCTGAATTTGCCGGCAACGACATCATTTGTCATTACGGGAAGAACAGATATTTGTGATGGACCACCCTCCATGATCTGTAATGCTTCACCCACATAGCTGCCAGCATTTACATATTTGGGAGATGACGTCATTATGTCTTTTGCCGTAATCTTTTGAAAAGATTCATCTTCCTTCAGAGAGCGGCGAATGTCACCCTCCGTTACCAGACCCGATAAAATATCATCTCGGTCTATTACTAGAGCTGCTCCCAAAGGAAACCCTGTCATGGCAATTACAATTTCGCGCAGGGTGCTGCTGGATTTTATAACGGCACAGGACGATAGGGGAGACATTACATCCTTTACTTTTAAGAGGAGATTCCTTCCCAGTTGCCCTGCGGGATGAAAAGTTGCAAAATCCTGTTTGGAAAAGGATCGGCGAGACATTAATTCGGCAGCAATGGCATCTCCAATGGCCAAACTGACGATGGCACTGGTCGTAGGAACCATTTGTAGAGGATCCGCTTCCTTGGCAAAGGAAATATCAATCACAACATCGGATGATTTGGCAATTGGGGAATTAGTATTTCCAACAATGGAAATGATCTTTGACTCAAGTTTTTTTAAAACTGGAATTAGGCAAAGTATTTCATCGGTGGTCCCACTTTTGGATAGTAAAAGTGTAGGATCGCCAGGAGAATAAACACCCAAATCCCCATGGGCACCTTCGGCAGGATGTAAGAATACGGAGGGTTGTCCAATACTGGTAAAGGTGGCAGCTATCTTTTTGGCAATGTGTCCTGATTTTCCCATGCCACAAATAATAGTTTTTCCCCTATGATTTAATAAAATTTCGACTACTTTGCCAAAACTTTCATCCAAAATTTTAGAAGCATATCCTATGGCATTACTTTCCGCCATTAATAAATCTTTTGCTGCTGGGAACACTTCAAAATTCCATAAAAAATAATACCTCTAAAGCGAGACAAATGTGATTAAACATACTTAATAAAATATGCTTAAAAGATTTGACTTTCAATTTATGGAAAGGTATCTTAGCTAGGATGGTGGTCGTCGAGAAGTCTTTTTATAAATTATGCAACCTGTTCTTGATGAGTATATCCATAGGATTGCTTGTTGGATGTGATACCGTCAATAGTGGAGCAGTGAAGAAGAATGGTGTCTTTTGGAACCCACCGGTCAAAGAAAGCCAGGCGAAGCAACGCCAATTGCAGAAATACAACAACGTCAACCCGGCCATAGACTTATCTACTTCGGCATTAGATTTGCCGATGTTGCTCGACATTGCATTTGAAAATAATCCATCCACAAAGAAAAGTTGGCAAGCAGCCCGCATAGCAGCAGCGCAAAGCGGAAAAGCAACCAATATCTTTTTCCCTAAGGTAACAATTTCCGGTATGGCAGAGAAATCGGAGGCAAATGCTCCCGGTCTGAAAAATTCCACAACAGCATTTTATCCGGCCATTGAAATACAATATTCCATCTTCCAATTCGGAGGACATGCAAAATATGCGGATGCAGCCAGGCAATTGTTTTATGCTGCGAATTACCAGCATAATCGGGCTCTGCAAACCTTGGCATATGAAGTTCAAAAGTGTTATTTTGCCTTGGATTCTGCGGAGGAAGCAGTCGAAACCAGTCAAAGAAATTTGGACGATGCTTTTGTGGCATATGATGCCGCCTTCATAAAAAATCAGTCCGGGTTGTCTAACATACAGGATTTTTTACAGGCGAAAGCCAATAAGTCACGTGCGGAATTTGACCTTGAAAATGCCAAGGCACACGTTGAACTAGCCCGGGCAAACTTGGCAAATGCAATAGGAGTGCCAGTTTCCGAAGCCATACGGATCGTTCAATCCGACGATGAAAATGATATCAAAGATTTAGACATTAATGTTCAAGATCTAATAGCTGGAGCAATGCAAACGCGGCAGGATATGTTGGCCCAACATTCAATTGTCGCGGCAAAAAAGGATGTCACATGGACTAGCTCTTCAAAACTGCTGCCTGAATTAGTTATCGGCGGGGCCAGTAATAGGAAGTGGTTCCACGGCGAAGATGAGCATTTTAATAATTTTAACATCTATGCATCACTGCGATGGACCATATTCGACGGATTTAATAATATGTATGATATTATTGAATCGCGAGCTGCCTTGAGAAGCGCTGAACATGAATTAAAACAAATGCAATTATCCATCACTTCCGACGTTTGGGTAAAGTATTATGCATTCAAATCTGCCATAAAACAGCTTAACGCCGCGAGGAACTATGAACAATCTGCCCAAGAATCTTTCGATTCTATCGTGATCGCATATGGGGAAGGGCTTTCTTCATTTGGTGATCTAATGGCAGCGCAAACACAATTGGCATCGGCCAGGCAACAGACGGTGATATCGAAAAATAATTTATCGGTGGCAGTGGTCGATTTAGCCTATGTCGTAGGGATAGTAAATTTTGAGAGTAAAAATAATATACAACAACACAGATAATGAAAGTCTTGAAAAATTTTTATGTATTAATCGTAGCAACGTTCCTGGTGTTTGCCAGTGGATGTGGGCGGAGAGGACAAGCAGTACGCCCTCCGACACCGGTGGTATCAGCGAAAGTAACGGTTGCGGATCTTCCTCTTTACATCGAAACCATAGGAAGCTGTGTAGCATCCGAATCGGTTGCCATTGTTCCCCAGGTTAGCGGTCAAATAGTTACCGTAAACTTTAAGCAAGGGCAAAAGGTAGAGGCTGGCGATCCTTTGTATGCGATAGATTCTCGCATATACGAAGCAAATTTGCAGAAGGCGAAAGCCCAGCTGATGGCCGCCGAATCAAAAATGAAGATTGATGCTGCTCAGCTGGAACGTTCGAAGGCATTGGTACCACAAAATTATATTTCTCAGCAGCAATATGAAGCATATGAGACACAGCTAGAACAGGATATCGCCAACGTTGATATGGCAAATGCACAAGTTACGCAGGCAAATATCGACATAGAACATTGCAACATAGTATCTCCAACAAATGGTATTGCCGGGGCATACTTGGTGGATGTTGGAAATGTCGTTGGGGCGATGTCCGTCAACAAGCCACTGGTAACCATAGAAAATGTTGACCAATTATATGTTGAATTTAGCATATCCGAGAATGATTTCTATGACTTACAAAAATTTTTCAATCTTGAAGAAGGAAAATTAAAAGTGGAAGTTTTTCCAATTTCGAATGATGGAGTCAAGAGAGAAGCATACGTTAAGTTTATCAATAATTCCATAGATAGAAAAACGGGTTCCTTAAAACTAAGGGCGTTGATGGAGAATCCGGAACATAAATTTTGGCCGGGCCAATCCGTGCGTACCAGGCTTTTGCTAACGGTAGTCAAAGGTGCGGTTTTAGTCCCTGAAGAAGCCGTAAAACTTGGACAACAGGGCAGGTATGTTTTTGTAATCAAAGGAGATAAATCGGTTGAATTTCGACTAGTGGAAATTGGGCAGATACACGGTGATATGTTGGTGATTAAAAATGGGGTCAGTGAGGGAGAAACCATAGTCAAAAGAGGGCAATTGATGTTGGCTCCCGGAATGAAGGTGTTAGAAATGCCCGATACGCAGCCAAACTCTTTTGAGGAAAATTTAGAAAAAAACAGGAAAATCGCGGAGAAAAACCCAACAACCAAGTAAATATGGAAAGTATATCTGAACCTTTTATTAGACGCCCAGTTTTGACGGTTTTATTGACTTTAATGCTGACAATTGCTGGCATATTTTCCTATCGGGCAATGCCGGTTAGTGATTTACCTGCTGTAGATTACCCTGTCATACAGGTACGAGCCATGTTTCCGGGGATGGATCCCGCAACGATGGCAGCAAATGTTGCATCCCCGCTGGAGAAAGAATTCATGAAGATTCAAGGACTCGAAATGGTCACATCTTCTAGTTCACAGGGTGGCACAAGAATTGTTTTACAATTTTCGCTAGACAAAAGTATCGATGGAGCAGCCATCGATGTACAATCTGCTATTTCCAGGGCAGCTGGTCTTCTTCCGAGGGACATGCCAACCCCCCCAGTATTTGAAAAAACAGACCCCAACAGCCAACCAATTTATTATTTAGTGTTGACGAGCGATACAATGACTAACGGAGATCTTTACGATTATGCATCGGATCAAATTGCACAGCGCATAAAAGTTATCAAGGGAGTGTCGGATGTTACCGTCTATGGTGTCCAAAAGGCAGTAAAAATATTGGTAAACAATGAAAAACTCTACAATCGAGGAATAACCATCGATGATGTCATAAAGGCTGTCCAAGCAGGAACGGTTTCCTTGTCTACTGGCCAGCTAAAAGATGCGACCAAAACCCTCGTAATAAAGCCAAATGGCCAATTGGAAAATGCAAGTGACTACTTAAATCTAATTGTGGCATATAGAAACGATGCTCCGATTTATTTGAAAGACATCGCAGAGTGCATCGATAAGTTGGAAACCGATGATTTTTCCGCCAGTTTTTGGCAATCTGGCCGTGAAGGAAATTATAATTCATCCGTAGTCCTTGCGGTTTCCCGTGCAGCAGGAGCTAATGCCATAGAATTGGCGAAAAAAATCAACGAACTGTTGCCAGTTTTTAAGGAACAAATCCCTGGTTCTATCAATTTGATAAAAATGTACGATAGATCCAAATCTATAATAGAGTCCATAAGAGATGTAAAGCAGACATTGATAATAGCATTTGTTTTGGTTATTGGCGTAATTTTTTTATTTCTTGGTCGGTTTACGGAAACGATTATACCAATTGTCGCACTACCTTTGTCCCTATTGATTACATTCATCGTCATGCGAATGTTAAATTATTCCATTGACAACTTATCCCTCATGGCTCTGACCCTTGCCGTTGGTTTCCTTGTAGATGATGCTATTGTCTTTCTAGAAAACATGATACGAAGGATGGAGGATTTTGGAGAAAGTCCACTAAAGGCATCCATCGAAGGAGCAAAGGAGATCAGTTTTTCGATCCTGTCGATGACCCTATCTCTCGCAGCTGTTTTTATTCCTCTTGTTTTCATGTCTGGACAGATTGGTCGGGTATTTAGGGAATTTTCCATAACAATTGTGGTGGCCATTTTAGCGTCCGGTGTGGTTTCATTGACATTGACACCGATGATGTGTGCCCGAATGTTGAAGCCCATAAAAAAGGAGAATAAGACAAAGCTAGAAATAGCATCCCATAACCTAGAACATAGATTTTTGAAAGTGTATAGCAAGGCCCTTGACTGGTGCATTGCCCATAAAAAATTGTCAGTCATAGTTTGGGTAATAAGTTTGTTGGGAACATTATTGGCTTTTAAAGCCTTGCCGAAAACATTTCTACCGGAAGGTGATAGTGGTAATATGATGGGTGTATTTATTGCCCAAGAAGGAACATCTCCAGCCCAAATGAAAGGTTATCAGACGCAAATTAGTAACATTTTAAGGAAAAATCCCTACGTGGATAAAACAATGTCGGTGGCAGGTCTATCGGGAATGTTGCCAGGTAATCAGGGACTGGCAATTTGCGTGTTAAAGGATGGGAAACGTCCCAAAATTCAAACCGTATCGCAGATGTTAATGCGCGATTTGTATGCTGTTCCAGGCGTGTTGGCATTTGTTCGTCCGATGCCGACGCTATCAGTGAATACCGGTGCTGTGAACACCATCCAGGGAAAGTATGCCTATATCCTATCGGGAATGGACACGGATACCCTATATAAATGTGCGGGAGAGCTCGTGGGGGCCATGAGACAGAACCCAGGTTTTATCAGCATATCAACGGATATGTTGATCAATAGTCCCCAAGTTTCCATAGACTATTTGCGATCCCAGGCAGCACGCTATGGCGTAAATGCGTATTCTATCGAAAACATGCTGAAGCAGGCCTATTCTGGAAATTATTGCTATCAAATTAAAACACAGACCCGCCAATATAAGGTCATAGTGGAAAGCGATGATATTTTTCGTCAAAATGCTAATAATTTAAATTCCCTCTATTTCCGAAGTGACAGTGGAGAGCTATTGCCATTTAAAACCGTTGCAAGGACAAAGGAAACTTTGGGACCAACCCAGGTAAATCACACGAAAAACCTTCCATCAGTTTCCATATTTTTTAACCTACATCCTAAATATCCCATAGGGAAAGCCACAGAATTCGTAGCGCAAACAGCTTCTAAAATTATTCCGAAACATATTATTGGATCTTTCGAAGGAGAGGCCAAAACATTTAAGGAAGTATCTTCGAGTGTAATAATACTACTAATTCTCGCGATATTTGTGATGTACATAATTTTAGGGATCATGTACGAAAGCTATATTCATCCATTGACCGTACTGTCAGCATTGCCGGTAGCGATGGTTGGAGGACTCCTGACATTGATAGTCTTCCGCATGGAACTGTCGCTGTACGGGATTATAGGTCTATTTATGTTACTGGGCATAGTTAAGAAGAATGGAATTCTCATGATTGATTTTGCCATTGCTCGCCAGAAAGAAGGTATGAGCAAAGAAAAAGCTGTTCACACAGCCTGCTTGGAAAGGTTTCGCCCTATCATAATGACAACGTTGGCTGCTCTGATGGGCCAAATACCGTTAGCAGTGGGATGGGGAGCCGATGGAGCTTCTCGACGGCCCCTTGGTTTATGCGTAATTGGAGGTTTGATAATCTCGCAAATAATAACCCTATTTATCCTTCCCGTAATTTATCTGTACTTCGAAGATTTTCAGGAAAAAGTTTTGGACAAAATTCCATTTTTTGCTAGAGACGTAGGGGAGGATGCTTCCTAGTCTGCTGATAGTTGATGACGAAAAAAATACCCGTGATGCGCTTGGACAATTGCTCGATAGCGAATATGAAGTTTTCTTTGCAACAAACTTCAATGAGGCTGTCAACCTGATGAAAAATGAAAAATTTGACATCATTTTGACAGATTTGCGTATGGCAGGAAAGAACGGTATGTTTGTTATTGATGAGGCTTTGCGTAGGCCATATAATCCCATATGTATAATGATGTCGGCCTATGGATCGGTGGAAACAGCGGTAGAAGCAATTAAGCACGGGGCCTATGATTTTGTAACCAAACCACTGGATTTTGAAAAGTTGGAAATGCTAATGCGACGTGCACTCGTAAACAGAAACAACCAACATAACAAAAAAAGTCTTCCCGGTGATATTTCCCAAACCAAGAAGAATGTTGTCGTGAATAATTTATTTTCGCCGGACATGATAGTAGGGAAGTCCAAAGCAATTACGGACCTTTTAGGAAAAATAAAAAAGGTTGCCCAGTCGAAGGCAACGGTCCTCTTGGAAGGAGAAACAGGAACGGGCAAAGAATTATTTGCGAATGTTGTCCACTATTTCAGCAAGCGCGTTTCCAAACCTTTTACAGCTATACATTGTGCTAGCCTGCAAAAAAATTTGTTAGAAAGTGAGCTGTTCGGGCATGAGAAAGGGGCCTTTACCGGTGCAGATAGTAAGCGCATCGGACTATTCGAATCGAGCAACGGGGGGACAATTTTTTTCGATGAGATTGGAGAAATCGATATCCAAACCCAGATAAAACTGCTACGTTTTTTGGAGACCAAAACTTTTAATAGGGTAGGTAGTTCCGAAAATATTTCCGTCGATGTTCGCATCGTTTGTGCAACCAATCGAAATCTACAAAAACTCGTTGACCAGGGACTATTCCGCGAAGATTTACTCTATCGCCTAAACGTTGTTACCATAGAACTGCCTCCTTTACGTAAGAGGGTGGAAGACATTCCGTTGCTCCTTGACCACTATATCAAAATTTTTGCCAAATCGAACGATCTCAATGCGGTTAACATTTCCCCTGAAGTGATGAAAATATTGATGGCATATAAATGGCCAGGAAACATACGGGAGTTGCGAAATTTTTGTGAAAATGCCGTAATTTTTTATTCTGGCCAGGCTTTGCAAGTTGAAAATATGGACAAGAAATTTCTATGTGAAAGTCTACAAACGAGGGATCCAAACGTAAAGTTACCTTAGCCTAAGGTCATTCGGCTTCATAGGTTGATGTTAAAATTTCAACGGAAGGGTTTCTTTTTATCCCATTACCATTGGCGACCATATGTTCCAATAGTTTAAAAACCAATGTTTTCTGATTTTTCAAATTTATTCCATCCGCAATGGCATCGACGGTCAGCTTTTTCCCCCTATTTTTCATCAGGAAAGATCCTACGGATTGTTGAACCTGCAAAATCTCCGCTGCTGCTTTCTTCCCAGCTTCCACTCCAGGTTGGTGATATGCATTTACGTTTACCATGCTAGCATAGAACCCGACCGCACGTTCGTACAAAGCAATCAACATTCCAAGCCCGTATTCCGAAAATTTGTCGATGAAAATTTGAATTACTCCGGTACCATTCTCATTTAATGCTTTGGCTGTCCCAAGAGCAAATCCATTCAAATAATCCCCACTCCTCATGCCATTGGGGTCAACGGATGGCGAAGCACCATCTCTGGATTTTAGCACGGAAATAATCGTTATAAAGAAATTTTGTAGTCCGTCTCGTAGCTGTTGTATGAACGAATGTTGATCTGTGGACCCCTTGTTCCCATACACGGTTAATCCCTGATGAACGATATTCCCATCGCGATCTTTTTCTTTACCAAGCGACTCCATTATCAGTTGCTGCAAATATTTGGCAAAATTTGATAACCTGTCCTTATACGGTATCACCACCATATCTTTTTTCCCCACTCCATTCGTTTCACGATACCACGCAAGGGCCATCATCATTGCTGGATTTTTGAAAGAAGAAACCCGGGTTATACTATCCATACCGCGGGCACCGGCAAGGAAAGATTTTACGGAAATCCCCTGCAAAGCTGCTGGTAACAACCCTACGGCAGAAAATACACTCGTTCGCCCTCCTACCCACTCCCACATCGGAAACCTCCCCACCCATCCTTCGGAACAGGCCTGTTTATCAAGAAGGCTACCCTGTCCTGTTATGGCTACGGCGTGGCGAGAAAATGTGTATCCGTTTTTCTCATAGACAGCCACTACCTCGACCATTGCATTGCGAGGTTCAGGAGTACTACCGGATTTCGATGTGACAACCACCAACGTTCGCCCAAGTCTCCCTTCTAGCTTTTTAAGAGTCAAATCAATGCCGTCGGGATCAGTATTATCTATGAAATAGCAGTTGATTTTATTATCTCCATCCAAACTGTCACATATCAATTGGGGACCCAGGGCCGATCCGCCTATGCCTATGCATAAAGCATTTTCAAAGTTACCATCTTGGCCGGAAATGTGCCCTAGATGGACCTGTTCTGAAAATTTTAGTATTTTTTCAATCCCATCGTCAATGTCCCTTTGAATTTCTGGCAAAGGAGCAATATTTGAGTTTCGTAGCCAATAATGCCCCACCATTCTATTTTCGTCCCGGTTTGCTATGGCTCCAGCTTCCAATGCTGCCATTTCTCGATGGGCAACGGCGATTTTTTCTACCATTCCATTGAAAAACTTTTCCGAAAAACCAATTTTGCTAAAATCAATTGTCATCCCCAGCTCATTACTGCGAAACAAATATTTTTTGAATTCACTCCAGTCATCCATGGAGGACGATAACTAATGAAAATAGACACCTTTAGCAATAAAATAGGAATAATGGACAAAGTATTTCAAGTATAATACTCCGAAAGGGATTGAAAACAACAGACTATCCGTTAGGTCAAAAATTCCACCTATGCCTGGAAGTGTAGTTCCTGAATCTTTTTCATCGGCGAGACGTTTCACCACCGATTCAACTAAATCTCCAACCAGCGAAAATATGGCTAAAAGTGTGGATAAAATAATGGCTTGTCCGGTTCCTAACCCGTGTGGTAACCATTGTCGGCAGAAAAATAAAAGAATTATCCCGACACAATTGGAAAATAAAATACCACCAAATAATCCTTCGACAGTCTTTTTTGGACTAAAATTTATGGCTAGCTTGTGTCTGCCGAAGTACTTCCCCGCAAACATACCACCAATATCGCAGCATTTTGTTACCAAAATCATCCAAAATAAAGTGCAGACGTAGTGATTGTTGCTTAGACCATAACGTGACATTTCATGGCATAATGCAATGGGGAAGCAACACATGAATGGGACAACTATGCCGACAATCGTGGACATTATACAATTTTTGGACATTTCAAGGGAATGGGAAAGCAAGGCCTGAATCACAACTATGGATATTGATAAGTAGAGCAATTCCGCACAGGATGGCACCGCCAGATTTGGTCGATCGGCATAAAAACTTCCCAACATTAGCAAAGCACCACAAAATATCCCAGTGAAAATTAGTGGCTTTTGGCCTATCTTCCGTAACAATTTATAAAACTCCCATTGGGTCAATAGTCCAGCGAGGAAAATTAATCCCACACACCCTACTGCTCTGAAAAAATAAATCGTCAGAGACACAATGACCAAAATCAGGGTACTGCTAATTGTTCGTTTTATCATTTATTTTCCCCATTCTCCTTTCCCGGATACCATAATCTTCGATAGCCAACAAAAATTCTTTTTCATCGAAGTCAGGCCAGTAGGTTTTCGTAAAGTACAACTCTGCATAGGCCGATTGCAATAATAAAAAATTGCTTAACCGCTGTTCTCCGGAGGTTCGAATGATCAGATCGGGATCCGGCAAATCCTTCGTATAAAGATACTGTTCAAAATCTTCCCATGTCAAATTGTCCACATCCACATTTTTATTTTTCAAAAGATTTCTCATGGCGTAGATGACTTCACTTCGTGCTCCATAATTTAGTGCTATGGTAAGATGAAATTTGTCAAAACATGCCGTATTTTGGATCAATTTTTCAATCGCAAGCTGGAGATTGATTGGCAATTGCGACAAATCTCCTATGGCCCGAAAACGTACTTCCTTTTCGCAAAAAGTTTTGTTATATTTTTTCAAAAATTTTTCAAACAGATTCATTAAAAAGTTTATCTCCGATTCTGGCCTCGAAAAATTTTCCGACGAAAAAGCAAAAAATGTCGCATATTTGATTCCATTCTTTTCAACAACGCGCAAAATTTTTTTCACCACTGCGGCTCCTCGCCTATGTCCTTCATGACGAGGCAACCCACGCGCCTGTGCCCAACGACCATTCCCATCCATAATAAAAGCAACGTGCATGGGAATACGACTCATGGGTCCGCATATGTATGAGTTTATGGCCAATAATCAAGTTTCTTGTGGATTCTTGCGGAAACTGTTCGCGAACAATATTTCTCATTTTTCATTCCCGCAAATCGATTTTTATCTAAGAATTAGAGAAGTTCCTGTCATTTCGCTGGGTTGGGAAAGCTGCATCATTTGCAATAGGGTTGAAGCAATATCGCACAGTGCACCGGAAGGCCTTAGTTTAAGATTTTTAAATTCCTTGCCATAGAGTATCACTTCAACGGGATTTGTAGTATGTTGCGTAAATGGCATACCTGTATCTGTGTCTACCATTTTTTCTAAATTGCCATGGTCGGCGGTGACCAATGCATTGCCACCCACGACATCGATGGCCGAAAGTAATTCTTGCAGGCAGGTGTCGACGGTCTCAGCAGCCTTTTGACCTGCCTCCATGTTACCCGTATGTCCGACCATGTCAGGATTCGCAAAGTTCACAACGATGAAGGAATACTTTCTGCTTAGGATGGCATCTTTAACTTCATCTTTTACCGCAAATGCACTCATTTCAGGGCGTTGGTCATAGGTTTCAATATCCGTCGGGCTCGGGATTAATTTTCGATCCTCCCCGGCAAATGGTTCTTCGCGATAGTCATTGAAAAAAAATGTCACATGGGCATACTTTTCGGTTTCAGCGCATCTAAATTGTCTCAACCCAAGCTGACTGATATAATTCCCTAGGATATTTTGCATTTTAGCAGGGCGCTTGAAAATTACGTTTTCACAAAGACCAACTTCATACTCGGTTAGTGTCGCGTAGTATAATTTTAGCAATTTTTCCCTCGAAAAGCCGGTAAAATCAGCATGTGTAAATGCCTTCGTAATTTCCCTTGGTCGGTCTCCCCGGAAATTGAAAAATAGTATGCTGTCATTGTCTTCAATTTTTCCGAAAAAATTTCCTTGTTCATCAACGATTTGGGTTGGCAAAATAAACTCATCACCGATCTGATTATCCGATTTGGGGTGATCATAGTAATGTTGTATGGCCTCTCTTGAAGATTGAAATTGCGAAAAATTTTGTTCCCCAACCATGCAATTGTATGCTTCCCGAACACGATTCCAACGATTGTCGCGGTCCATGGCCCAAAATCTACCAATCACAGTAGCGATTTGGCCAATCCCAATTTCTTGGCACCTATTTTCAATCTCTTCCAGATATTTTATGCCACTGTCCTTTGCCGTATCACGTCCATCGCCGATAAAATGGATGAAAACTTTCCTTACCTCTGCATTTTTAGCGAACCGCAAAATCGCGTACAGATGCCTCATGACAGAGTGGACTCCACCATCGGAACATAATCCAATCAGATGTAATTTGGAATTGTGCAATTTGACGTTTTTTACTGCATTTTGAAATACCACATTCTTTTCAAACTCGCCGTTCGCTATCGCCTTGTCAATTCTGACAATTTCTTGGTCCACAATCCTACCCGCGCCGATATTTTGGTGGCCAACTTCACTATTACCCATGATACCTTCTGGCAGGCCGACGGCCAATCCGGATGCCTCTATTTCTGTTCGTGGCCAATTTTGCGACAAATGGTCGGAAAATGGGGTGTTTGCCTTCAAAATTGCATTACAAAAATCTTCCCGCCTGCTATGGTTACAACCCCAGCCGTCCCGAATGATTAAAACAGTGGGAACTACATCACCTGCCATGATAATTACCAATGATAAATTTTAAAAAATTTTCAATCCATTTGATAATTAATCATTACCTGATCACTTACACCTTCTTGACTTTTACATTTTCAAGCATATCTAGGTCAACGCAGGAATGAAAGCGAAACAAATCTAATCAGTTGATACTCTAAAATTTTTCTTGGCTTGTGTCATCGTGTTTCATCACATCACAAGTATGTATCTTGGAAAGTTATTTGCGACCAACCTAGCCGTGACAGGATTTTTTATCATATCAGGATTCTTGCCGGTACACTTGTTTTACCCAAATAGATGGCATGGGCACAGAAATTTTGTTAAAATATTGACATTTTTACCGGAGTCTATAACCTTAATCCCATTTAAAAAACATATTTTATGGATCTATCTGCCCCATCACAATTACCTCCAGATGAACCACCTACTACCCAAAATCAGGATCCGAGGCATCGCACAATTTGCTTGGATCCAACATTGGCAAAGTTTTAAGGCAAGATTTTAAATTAAAAATAGGAGAGATGGCTCTAAAAGAGCATGTCGCTGTAACTCTAGAGAACCAGAGCGGTACTTCAGCAAGCGTGGAGCTAGGTTCTATTCCGAACGAATTTACAAATCTAATCAATGAGCTCAATGAAGGGAAATATCAGGTCAATTGTTTTAAAAAATTTTGGATCTGGTTAACAAATCTTGTTAACGGCAATTCTAATGTCGAAGTCGACAAAGAAGCTTTTAAAAAAATCAACAACAAAGAGGCCTTTGTAAAGGCTGCTCTTGAGCACATTGTATTACCAGAAAATGCAGACAACGTTGCAGAGAATGTAAAATTATTGTTGAAATTTTGCCAAGGCGTTAATTCCAAAGTAATTGTCGACAGATTTCGTGCCATACCTAATGTCGATAACAAAATTGCAATTCTTTCTTCAATAGTGGGAAAATTTAGCGCAGAGGAAATGAATGGCGATACTAAAAATCTCTTTGTACAGCTTCTACAGGAAACTTTAGATGCAGTAGCAATTGCCGAGGACAAAGATACGGATGCACTATGTGGAAGGTTGGAAAATTTACAAAAATTGTGTGATAAATGTAAAGAAAGGGGGATCTTCCTCGAGAGCCCTAGAGAGATGTTCTCACCAAGGACTCGTCAGATAGAAATCGCTGCAAGCAAAAAACTAACTGAAACTCTGATGACGTATGTCACCAACCACGATCTTCAACGGAAATATCGAGATGCCTTAAAAACGATAGTTTTATTACTACATCCCTTCTGTCAGAGTGACGATACGGAGATTGAGGGCTGTCCGATAGGGGCCCAGATATGCCAGATGATACAACTTGACAATGACCAAGATAATTCCCTAGGCAAGCGCCTGATGGAATATTTTAATTGCCAAGGGGATCCTAACCAATTTAAGGGGAAAATTTCATCCATTCAACAAATACTGTCAAATTCGGATGTCAACGCTCGTCAACGGAAAGCCGATTTTATACAATTTTTAAGGGACAATCCTAACATTAGGGAAGCATTCCAACGAATGAAAAGTGACTTCCCTCCTAATAGTGAATTTTTACCGTTCGAGATATTTGCGTACATATTTATTTATTATGATGGAGGAAGTCCGTTTTATAATTTCCTGGATGAATCTCTACAAGAAGCTAATGAAAACTGATGATTTTGGGTATTCCATGGTCAAATATTATGATAGGAAAAATCATTTAATGATCGATTTTCTTGAAAAAAAGGACAGAATGCAGAAAAATGATACCGCGTAAAAGAGAAATCTTGGTTCGACTCATCCGGATGTTCAATGGTCCAAATTTTTTAGAAAACATTAAACAAATTTTCCATGAGCACAAGCAAAGTCCAAAAGAAACCGCGGTCTGTCGAGCTCTGGCAATGAGTGTTTTGGGCCTAGCCTTGGAGAAAGATTACGGCAAAGAACCTCTGGATCAATGTGCTCAGTGTGCTCTGGAACGTGAAAAACCTTCTTCGCCACCGTTAACAGTGCTCCATTGTGCATGCAATGGGTGCAAAGCCAGCCACATACACGTCACCGATCTATGTCAAAATTGTATAAAAAAACCATGCCTCGCCGCCTGTCGATTCAATGCGATTAGCAACGATGGGAAGCGGTCGATTATTGATACAAAAAATTGTAAAAAGTGCAGTATGTGCCTGCGTGCGTGCCCCTACGGTGCCATTGTTAAAACCATTGTCCCATGCGAGAACGCTTGCCCCGTTGATGCCATTGTAAAGGATGAAAAGGGACATGCGGCGATTGATTTCGCCAAATGTATCAGTTGTGGGAAGTGTATGGTTGCTTGCCCATTCGAGGCTATACAGGTCAGAAGCCAAATAATCGATGTGCTTAGGGCCATAAAATCCAAGAAAAAAGTGACAGCTTTGATGGCTCCCGCATTACTTGGACAGTTCAAATGTTCCGCAGAACAACTGCATACCGCCATGAAAAAAATCGGGTTTTCCTTTGTCTACGAAGTCGCCATTGGGGCAGAATCCACATCGTTTCATGAGGCAAAAGATTTAGAAGAACGCCTAGCTAGGGATGAAAAGTTTATGACAACATCCTGCTGTGCCGCCTACAACAACCTCGTGAGAAAACATATTCCAGATTTGAAACCGTTCGTTTCCACCTCTGGCACACCATTGTTTTACACGGCGGAGCATGTTCGAGAAAAACATGGGGATGGCATTTTAGTTTTCATAAGCCCATGTCTAGCCAAATATGAAGAAGTATTCGCGAATGAAAAGATCGATTTCGTTCTTAGCTGTGAAGAGATTGAAGCATTGTTTGAGGCGTTTTCAATTATCCCTAGCGAATGTGAAGAAGAAGCATTTTCGTATCAGACGGCGAAAGAAGCGAGAGAATTTTCCATAAGCGGTGGTGTTTCCCGGGCAGTTCAGAGTGTCTTGGCCCCAAACGGCAAAGAGGCAACATTTACACCAATTAATGGATTAGATCGCGAAGTCGTGAAGGATTTGAAACATTTTGCCAAAGCTGGAGAATGTGAAAAAGGGACCGTATTGGAAGTAATGTCATGTCAGGGAGGATGCATCGGCGGTGGACTGCTTTGTTGCCCAACCGCCACTGCTCTTAGGCAGGTTAAAGATTATGGAGAAAAAGGACTATCCCTATCGGATAAAAAGCCAAAAAATGCTTGATTCGCTGATCATTTTCGGTAAAGTAGGACTTCCCCTTGTATTTGTATTTATAGGCTGAAGAATAGAAAGTAAATGGCATATGACATTAAAAAAGGATAATTATGGATGATTTGGACACACTCATAGGGAAAGCAAAGGAAGCTCAAAAGGTTTATGCAATTTTCCCCCAGGAAAAAGTTGATGCAATTTTTAAGTCTGCGGCAATGACAGCGGATGAGGCACGGGAAGAGCTGGCTAGGATGGCTGTGGATGAAACGGGCATGGGCATAGTAAAAGATAAAATTTTTAAAAATCACTTCGCCGCTCACTTTATCTACGAAAAGTATGCAGCGGCAAAAACCTGCGGAATCATTTCCGAAGATAAACCAAATCGAATAAAGGTAATAGTGGACCCCATTGGGCTGATTGCGGGAGTTATTCCTACGACAAATCCAACAGCCACGGCAATTTTTAAGGCATTACTGGTTTTAAAAACGCGCAACGGAATTGTGGTATCTCCTCATCCACGGGCGAAAAAATGTACGGCAGCAGCGGTAAAGATCGTTGCCGATGCCGCAATTAAAGCGGGCGCTCCAAAAAATTTGTTGGCATGTCTAGACGAACCAACTCTGGAAGCAACCACGGCCCTTATGCATCATCCATCCATTGATCTTATTTTAGCTACCGGAGGAGGTGGCATGGTAAAAGCTGCCTATGCCAGTGGGAAACCCGCCCTAGGAGTCGGAGCAGGTAATACCCCTGCTATTATCGATGAAAACGCAAATGTGTCGGCGGCCGTAGAAGCCGTACTTGCGAGTAAAACATTCGACAATGGCGTCATCTGTGCATCCGAACAATCCATCGTTGCCGTAAAAAGCGTCTATGACGGCGTAAGAAAAGAATTAGCAAAACAGGGAGCTTATATTTTAAACAAAGAGGAGTCGGCAACACTAGGGAAAATTATCATCAACGAAAAAGGCCTCAACCCTGCAATTGTCGGACAAAGTGCTCAGAAGATTGGAGAATTGGCAGGTCTTAGGATTCCCGCAACGGCCCGCGTGCTTGTCAGCGAAGAGAAAGTTTACGATGCCAGTAATCCCTATGCCCGGGAAAAGTTATCCCTAATTCTTTCCCTCTATGGTGCCCCGAATTTTGAACAAGCCGTGGAAATTGGCCTGCAACTGATTAGCATCGGTGGATTGGGCCACACGTCTGTCCTTCACACCGACGCAAACGATCAGCGGCGCATCGACTATTTCGCCAACAAAATGCCTACGGGTAGACTACTGATTAATTTACCTGCTTCCCAGGGAGCCATCGGGTTTTCTAATGACAGCCTTACTCCGTCCTTGACCCTCGGTTGTGGTTCATGGGGAGGGAATGCTTCCAGCGAAAACATTGGCATAAAGCACCTACTCAACTATAAAACCATTGTCGGCAAAAGGGGCTAATCCTTCCCTACGCCCTACTATTTGCAGATATCTAGAAGTGACTTCAGCCCACCAGCCCTAGGACGGTGCCGTTCGATTGGCATCATTCAGAATTTTAGCACCGACCATACCTTTCCTTGGGAGAAAGTATTTGCTTTAGGTGGCTACACTTTTATGGCCCAACACGCCATACCGGCACAAATTCTCCGCCACTATAAAAATGCCTTCGATTTGTGTCCATCCTTATCCTACCCAGCGTAGGACCTTTTACTCCCTTTTTAAGTCTTTTTTGTAAATTTTTTACCCCCGGAAAGCCTGGCGAACAAATTCCCAGGCAGTGGTGGTGTAATGGGGCAAAGACCCGAAGTTCATCGTGGCCTTGATACAAACAAGATCGGGAACAATCCATTTTCGTGGATGAAAGATTGGAGCGAGCGAAGGGACTCGAACCCTCGACATCTACCTTGGCAAGGTAGTGCTCTACCAACTAAGCTACGCTCGCTTCAGATTGGCTGTAAGTTGTAATAGACACGAGACTTGTCAATAATTATTGCATGCTTCAGAAGAATTCTTCTATTCCCCTACATCGATTTTGAAGTCCTTAGGCGATGAAAAACTCTTTTTGGAATGCGTCAATGGCAGTCGTTGTACCAACTAACAGTAGTATGTCATCCTTCATCAGTTCTATGTCAGGCCTAATATCGCTGATTTTTTCATCTTTTCTCTGAATTCCTACTACGTTTAGGTTATACTTTTGCCTGAAATGTAGGGTAGATAAAATATTACCGGCGAAATTTTTATCACTGCCGATACAGAAACTCAAAATGTCGAACTGGGCATTCGTCCACTTTGATTTTTTTTCCTCACTTTCCTTAAGCAAAATTGCTTTGGCATCATTTATTTGAGACTTTGTTCCTATGAGAATTAGGTGATCTCCGGGAAACAGTTGACTGTCCGGATTGAGCTTGTAGGATGTCAAACCGCCACGGGCAATGGCAATGATAGTGACCCCCGTTAACTCACGAAGCCTTAGTTCAGAAAGTTCCTTACCTATGCTATCGTAGTTCGATTGCAATAAAATTTCATGGATTTCTAAGGGCCAGGGATTATTAGCAGCAGCTTTGGCTAAAATAGATTTTCTATGGAGTTGTTCCTGTGATTCTATCCTATCGTTAAAATTTTTGATAAATACTAGCTCGAGCTTGTTATTGAGCTTCGACAGCTGTTGCCACAAAAAAATCGCCAGAATAACAGCAATCGATCCAAATAAAATCACAGGGACGCCCTGGGGCAAATATCTCGAAGCAATTCCTAGAAAAATACCACTGAATAAAAATAAAGCTGCAATAACGGAAATGGCTTTCATCACACCGAATACCCTGTTGCGCAGTAACTCATTTTGAGTACGTTTGTTCAGTGAGCTTTTGATCAAATTGGCAAATATTGCTTGGATATTTTTTATAATACCGACCAAAAATGGTATGCAAATTAAAAACGCTGCCACCCAAATGCACGATTGAAACACGTTGGAACTGATTTCGAAGATTTTTTCTTCGGACAACTGCTCCGCATAGGATTTGCTGATCATACAGAATACTTTGCTCAAAAACTTTAGTATGGATGACAATACATCCCCAAATTCTCCACTTTTGGTCAGGGCTGCTAGCCATGAAACGGAAAATAGGGTGCCGCTCAGTAAAAATAACCAAAGCAATGCTAATAAAAGCTGACGGACTACCAATTCAATGAACACATTTTTCGATACATTATCTTTGATTTCACCGAACAAATGGTGGTAAGTTTTGCCAAACTCTTTTAGAAAATTTGGACAGCGAGAGTAGAGAAATCCAAAAATCCTATCGGCCTGATTGCTTAAAATCGAACAGATTAGAATTGTACCTAGTGCGACACCAACGGTCACGGACATAAAGTCTTTGTGGAGTACACCTAGGGAATTTCCCAAAACGGCGATGACAAAGCTAAATTCCCCAATTTGTGCCTTCGAAAATGCAGCTTTAAAAGCAGTTTCACTTTTCTTCCCGACCAAAAACAAAGCTAGGGTCCCAATGCATGTTTGTCCAATGAATGTTATTAGGGCTAGAGTCAGTATCCATGGCCAAAAATGCACGATTGCTTTTATGTCAATCATCATACCAACAGATGTAAAAAAGACCGCATTAAAAACGTCTCGCAGGGATTCTGTTATTCTATCAACCTGCTGGGTAATGTTTGTTCGCGACAGAATTGATCCAGCCAAAAATGCCCCTAGTGCCACCGAGAAATTAAAGTAATGTGCTAGCTGGCATATGGCCATCAAAAAGCCAATTATAGCTACTACTAATGCTTCCGGAGATGGTTCTCGGAATAGGATACGTACAAAAAACGGTGCTACCAGCTTGCCCACGCAGAATACCATGACGACGAATACGCTAATAATGAAGGTACTTCTTTTAACTTCAAACATGTCGAACTGTCCCGTGTGTCCTATGCTTGAGAGTATTACCAAAAACACCATGGCAAGGATATCTTCCAATATTAAACACCCAATGGCACACTGGGCGTATTCCGTGTTGAGTGTATTTTTAGCCTTCAATAAAGGAATTGTTATCATCGTTGAACTCATCACTAGCATAGAACCTAGAAACAGTCCGTTTAAACCAGACCAACCGAGTAACGGGGCGATCATCATTCCAATTGCTATCATTCCTATGGATTGAAGTGCCAACCAAAAGGCGGACGGAACGAAGATTTTTTTTAGTTTCACCAGGTCGAATTCCAGCCCGATGTAAAACATTAGGAATATTACTCCCAATTCGCTTAATTGATTTATGGATTCACCTCCACGTATACAATTGAGGCAATGGGGACCGACCAAAAATCCACCGACTATGTATCCCAATAGGAGTGGCAATTTTAGGTAATGAAAAATCAGAGAAAATATACCGCTGGCGATGCAAACAGTGGCTAAATCCTGAAAAATTGTAATAGTTGCATCCATTGTTTTGTCTTGGTAGATAAAGACTGAGGAAAGATTTTTTTTTGTAAAGCTAGATATTCACCTAGACGTTCACCGAGTATCCTTCGGACAAAGTCTGAAATTCAACATGTGATGAATGGGGAAAATTATACTCGTACCGTAAAGGCAGTGATTATTTAGTTGCCTGATTCTTCGAAAAATAAAAAGCAAAGTAAAGTGTATATTCTTTAGAAGGAATATTCCATGCCCCCGGAAAGGTTATGGGCGGAGACATCTTTGTTAAAGCGTGCGGTGTAGGAACCGACTAAGCTCCAATGATCGTCCAGCTTTTGTGAAGCTGCGAAGGATATGACGGCGGAGTTTTTGGATGGCCGTTGGAGGATTACGACTTCGTAGGTGTTGTCGTTTATCGAGGCGGTGATGTGGGAATGTTTGTGTATGGGGCGGCATTCCCAGCCGGTTTTTAAGGACAATGTCGCTTTTTTATGAGGATTTTCCCGGTTCAAAATTTCCTTTTCAACGTTGATACCGACAACCGTCACTAGGATGTTGTGATGGGCTGTCGAGATGTGCTCAATTGTCGCTGGTCCTTCATGTGCTTTTTGGGCGATGTGGCCGTAGTTTGCCCGCAGCCATGGACCGAACTGGAATCCGTTGTAGGAGCGTAAATTTTTGACAAACTCCAGGCCGAGGAAAACGTTGTTGGACCTAAGTTTTTCGTCGCCAACCGCAGGATCTCCTTCACGGAGTTTATCAGTGCCGTGGTTGTATCCCAGGATAAGTCCGATGTTGGTTTTCAAGTGGTTATCGTTGAATGATTCGTAGGCCGCAAATAGTTCCAGCACGCAGATATTATGCCTGGTGGACGTTATAGGGTCGGCAAGGGGGCCGAAGAATTTCGTCTTTCCGTGGATGTATCCTAGAACAGCGCCCAGGCGGACATATCTTTCGCCGGTGAATGTCCAGACATTGTCAGCGCCTACGACGAATCCTCCCATGTTGTTGCTATATCCAAGGCCATAGCTTTCTTTACCGTGGGAATGGCCATAGAGGGCATGGATGAACGGGTCTGCCAGGCATCCTTTGACGCTTGCCATGCGCCTGGAAACTGCGTCGGTGACCAGGGTGTTGGCTGCCATCGATATGGTGGCCAATTCCCCGTCAATGCTGGTCAGTTCCCCGTTAACACTGGTCAATCTCCTGCTGCTGGTCAGTTTATGTTGGTAGGGGCAAAATTTTCCGTTTAGCAAATCTTCAAGAAAGGCGATATCATCGTCACTAAGATTGCTAAAATCACTAAGATGGCTTAAATCCGC
>JAITBI010000006.1 GCA_031283685.1 Puniceicoccales bacterium
ACCGTACGCTAATTATCTGTTGGCGGACAAGGGATTCACGTTTTTTAGCAGGGGAAATAGGTTTATCTTTGCCGTTAGTCTGAATCATTGCTCTTCTTTTCCCTAATTTTTCTCTCCACAGAGAAGCTCTAACACACTAGCTTCCTGTCGCAAATGTTTGTGGGGGGCTGCGTCAAAATGTCCACCTCTGTCAATCGAGATCAATGTAATTGCTGTAGGGCATTGCAACAATTGTAGTGCAATATCATACGATGTAGCTTTGTTAAAATTTACAGTACCAGGCGCATTAGTTTCTAACCACTGGGATAGGATATCGATTCTTTCTTGCGGCCATTCGAAATTTCTGCACTGCTGTATAAAATTTTGAGACAACTGTTCATCTTTTCTGAGGTGAATGCTCAGGTCGTCTACGCCAGGTATAGAAAAAGATAATTGTTCAAGTTTACCACCATTGTGACATATTTCAATGACTGGACGCTTGAAAAGATTTGCAACGGATAGACAAGAATTTGTATCAAACATTTTGTTGGAATTTTCATCGCCATAACCCAGTCTGCGCCTCAGCAAATTTATCATTTCATGGGTATGAGTGCGGTCGCCCACTTGTTCTAATATTGCATTAAACCCACAGTTGTTGTGTCCATCTCCGGATGTGTGGTTCTTACTTCTGTTGGCAACGCCTAGAAGAACATTCAATTCAATATCATTGACATATTGAGGAATCGATGGAGTGACTTTTGTTGGCTGTATTTGTAAACCGGATTTAGATCCAGAGCCTGTTGGGCATAAATTCTGGGACTTTGCATTTATTGCATCATTCATGTCGATTTCACGACGAGACTTCAGGTGTTGGAAGAGTTTAAGTATGTTCATAAGGTGGTACAAAGTGTACGTTTCAATTACCAATTATCAAGGAAAATTTCTCAAAAATTTAAAAAGCATTAAATGGTCTGATATGAAAGAAAAATAAAAAAACTTCATAAAATTTGATCAGCGATTGTTAAAATAAGTCACAGAAAATTACTTCCGAATAACGATTGCAAAGTTGGAATGTTTTTCCAAAACATTTGCCATGGCAGATAAGTCTTTTGTCCATCTTCATGTGCACACGGATTATAGTTTACTCGATGGTGCATGTCGCATGGATAGGCTCTTTGATCGCGTTACCGAGCTTAAAATGCCAGCGATTGCAATGACAGATCATGGAAATATTTTTGGAGTGCCCGACTTCATGAAATATGCCCAAAAAGCGAACGTTAAACCGATCATCGGATGTGAGTTCTATACCTTGCACCACGAGGACATTACGGAGAGGAAAAAACATCCATTATATCACACGATATTATTGGCAAAAAACTTAAATGGATATGAAAATTTGTGCAAATTAGTCTCCGTTGCCCATACGGAAGGATTTTACTACAGGCCTCGGATAAATTTCGACCTCTTGAAAAAGTATGGCATGGATTTGGTATGTCTGAGCGGATGTATTCAAGGATACTTGCCCCAAATGCTATTGGGAGGAAACGATGAGCTAGCAAAGCAAGGGTTGGAAGAATTGGTATCGATTTTTGGCAAAGAAAATTTTTTCGTGGAAGTACAGAATCACGGAATGGATGAGCAAAAGATTGTTCTGCCAAAATTATTAAAACTGGCAGATGATGGCGGTGTTCGTGCGGTAGCTACCAACGATTGCCATTATGTTTTGCAAACGGATTGGGAAGCCCACGATGCCATGTTGTGTATCCAAACTGGAGCAAAGGTCAAAGATGAAAATCGCATGCAAATGGGGTGGCATCAGTTTTATGTGAAATCTCGCGGCGAGATGGAATTGCTTTTCGATGGCCGTTCGGATGTTTTAGACAATACGCTTGCTATCGCGGAAATGTGCAGCTTCGAAATGCCCTATGGGGAGAACCACTATCCGGTCTTTCGAAAGGCGAACGAAGGCAACGTTTCCAATGGAGAATTTTTGCGAAATTTGTGCCTAAAAGGGTTAAAAGAACGGTATAATGTCGATTATGTTGCCACAACGGAACTAGAAGAGAAAAAGGCTGCAGTGGGGAAAAAGAAAGAGGCCTTTGGGTTGGATGAAACAAGCCAGGAAGAAAAACATTCCCCTGAAAATCTCAGTAGGCGACTTGACTATGAATTGTCGACCATAGAAAAAACGGGGTTCGTCGACTATTTTTTAATCGTTTGGGATTTTGTTAACTGGGCCAAAACGAATGGTGTTGTCGTGGGGCCTGGACGCGGATCTGGGGCTGGATGTTTGATGGCCTATGTGCTGAAAATTACGGACATTGACCCCGTACGATTCAATTTGCTTTTCGAAAGATTTCTTAACCCGGAGCGAATCTCTCCACCGGACTTTGACATAGACTTTTGCATGAATCGCCGGGAAGATGTCATCGAGTACGTTCGCAATGTCTATGGGCGGGATCACGTCGCCAATATCATAACTTTTGGAACATTCGGTGCGAAAATGGTTATTCGGGACCTTTGCAGAGTCTATGACATCCCCTATGAAGATGCGGATAGAATAGCAAAAATGGTACCGGATGACCTTGGTATTACCATAGAAAATGCGATTATCAAATCGGCAGAATTACGCAATGAGCGGCAACACAATACCCTGATCAGTAAAATCTTGGACGAAGGGAAAATCTTAGAAGGTATGGTACGGAATACAGGAACCCACGCCTGTGGAATAATTATCGCCGACCGACCGACGCAGGATCTCGTACCGGTAACCATCCAAGACAATGTGCTGTGCACGCAGTATGCAAAGGAGGCGGTGGAAGAGCTGGGATTGCTGAAAATGGACTTTTTGGGATTAAAAACTTTGACGGTGATTGATCTGGCAGAAAGAAACATTCGCCGCCGCCCTGGATTGGGAAAATTTAGTGTTTCCAATGTCGGATTGGAAGACGAAGATACGTTTGCGTTGATGCGGACCGGTGATACAACGGGGGTCTTCCAGTTTGAATCCGCAGGAATTCAGCGCTGGTGTAGGCAATTTGGATTTACCAGCATTGATGATATTAGTGCACTAAGCGCATTGTATCGACCAGGGCCGATGGAATGGCTGCCGGAATATGTGGCAGGGAAAAAAGATCCGACAAAAATTAAATACGCTCACCCACTGCTGGAAAATGTCTGCCGATCCACAAATGGCATCCTTGTTTATCAGGAACAGGTTATGGAAGCAGCGCGCGTAATAGCTGGATACTCGCTTGGTGGAGCTGATATCTTGCGGCGTGCAATGGGCAAAAAAAAGGTTGACGTGATGAATGAGCAGCGCGATGTTTTCGTCAAAGGTGCAGCCGCGCACAACGGGATTCCGAAAAAAAAGGCGGAAGAAATTTTTTCCGTGTTAGAAAAATTTGCGGGCTATGGATTTAACAAGTCTCATTCGGATGCCTATGCGGTTATCGGATATTACACCGCCTATTTAAAAGCTCATTTCCCCGTAGAATTTATGGCCGCATTACTCTCTTGTGACAGCGGTAATGCCGATAAAATTAGGGATTTAATAGCCGAAGCTACCCGTATGGGAATTTCGATTCTAGGCCCCGACATCAATAAGTCTGGAGAAGTGTTTACACCCTATATAGAAGGGAGCGATGGGTATATTTTATTTGGGTTATCGGCCATAAAGGGTCTCGGTGATGTCGCTGCAAAAAATATCCTGTCGGAACGTGACCAAAATGGTCCATACATGGATTTTATGGATTTTATGAGGCGCATAGATGTGCGTGTGGTAAACAAACGAGTGCTGGAAGTTTTAATCCTAACCGGAGCGTTTGATGTTTTCGGCCATGACAGAAAGCACCTACTAGAGTATTTGCCCACTGCCATGCAGGAAGCTGCCACCATGCAACAGGATGCGTCCATGGGGCAGATGCAACTGTTCGATATGTTGGGAACAGTCGAAAGGGACAAGCAAGTACAAATCCCGACGACATCCAATCCGATGTCGAAGGTCGAAAAGTTACGCCATGAAAAAATGCTTCTAGGTTTTTATGTTAGTGGAAATCCGCTAGAAGATTATAAGGAATTTTTGTCCAGTATAAATTCGCCAGCGAGTGGAGATTTATCGGTCTTAAAAGATAAGGATTGTTTTAGAATCTGTGGAATTTTAGGAACGATTAGTAAGAAAATCACAAAGAAAGATAATCGTGCGTGGGCCTTTTTCACTTTAGAAACCAGAAATGCACAGTACAAGATGAATTGTTTCCCCGATGCCTATGAAAAGGTATCCCATAGGTTGGAAGAAGGCTCTTTGGTTATGGTTACAGGTAATGCTCGAGCACGCGATACGGAGATTAGTTTAAATGTAAATGACCTTGAGCCCCTAAACTATGCGATAGAAAGGTTGATAAAAACCGTGACCTGGTTGCTTGATGCAGAAACCAACCAACTGGCAGCATTCTTGGACGAACTGAAGAATTTTGTCCACGGAAATGATGGAACCGTCGAACATGTCCTAATTTTTGAATTCTGTGATGGTCGCCGAGAAAAAGCAAAGCTGGCAAATTCACTGCGTAGTTCGTTGAATATAAAAAAAATACGAAGCTTTGCGAAAAGTGCCGTCGTAAAAAACATACGATTTGATGTCGAACCGCTGCGTATACCGAGTAATGGCAAATATTTTGGATAGTTGTTTTATGCATTGCACATTGAATTTATTTTTTTATCACCTTTTTGCGTAAAGTCATGGCAAAAGGCGATGCAATAGTTGTAAGTGAATTAACAAAAAAATATTGCGGGCAGGTGGCATTGAATGCCGTGTCGTTTTCCATAAAAAAGGGTGGCGTTGTTGGTTTGATTGGGCCAAATGGGGCAGGGAAAAGTTCCATCCTAAAGATTTTAGCAGGCATAATTGCGGGGACATCAGGGGACGTCATCATCAACGGGTATTCCGTTGCAGAAAATGTTATGCGAGCAAAGCAGTATGTTTCATTTATGCCGGAAAATAATCCTTTGCCGGATCATCTGAGGGTAGGAGAGTATTTGCGTTTTCGAGCAGAATTGAAGGGTATTCCAACGGGAAAAATTCGACAAAGTGCGGAAAAGGTCATGCGCCAGTGTGATTTATACTACGAAGCACGCTATCGCATGATTAAAACCCTTTCAAAGGGATATCGCCAGCGCGTTGGAATAGCGGATGCCATGCTTGGAAATAGTGAGATTGTTATTCTCGATGAACCAACCATTGGCCTAGACCCTTACCAAATCATTGGAGTGAGGAAAATTATTGATGCCAACAAGGGCACCCGTACAATTTTGCTGTCAAGCCATATTTTAAGCGAATTGGAAACCGTTTGTGATAATTTTATCATCATTAATCGAGGCCGTATCATGGCTACTGGTAGCTTGGATGAACTTTCAAATAATGTCCAAGGAAAAAATATATTCTGTGCCAGAATAGGTGGCGATGAACAGGCCATAAGGGAAAACTTCCAAGGTGTTCAAATTATTGAATTTAAACAATCTTTATGCAAGGAAGAGTACATGATAAAATTTGAAGCAACCGAAGAAGCCTATCGCCTTTTGTTGTTAAAAATTTCTGGTAATAGGGAATTATTTGTGAGAAAAATTGGCCACATGGAATATTCCTTGGAAGAAATCTTCTTGAACTCCACACGTCGGTGTAAAGATCAAGATAATACCGATGACTCATGAAAAAGTTTTATGCACTGCTAAGATATGAAATATATAAATTGATGGTATCGCCAGCAACGTATGTTATTGCGTCGATATTCACCCTATCAATTGGGGGAATCTTTATGTTTCTTCTACACGATTACATAAAATTTGCCCAGGATGTCCCACTGGTTCAAATGTTTTGCCGTTGTTTTTGGTTGCCAACGTGCATGGTCGTCCCCCTACTGTCCATGCGGTCATTTTCCGAAGAATACAAGTGTGGAACATTTCAAAATTTATTTTCCATTCCCATTACATACATAGAAGTAGTATTGGCAAAATTTTTTGCCACATATGGAATGTTTATATTCCTATGGCTATGCTCTTTTTCCATATTTTTAGCGGTAGGGTCTAGGCCAGAATCCATCGTCCGTGAACTGGCGTTCGTGTCTCCGTTTAACGTGGAGGGAGGGTTATTGTTTATTGCAATCACCGGATTGCTTTTCGTTGCGATTGGAATATTTGCCAGTTCCCTAACGGAAAATCAAATTGTTTCGTGCATGGTGACGTTTTTCATTCTACTGACTTTGTTTATCGGTGGACAATTTTTTGCGGATCGGTCTCAAATAACGAATTTGAGCTTGTATGGGACATATCAGGAGTCGCTGAATATTTTTTCGCAATTGGACAACTTTTGCAATGGGGTATTCGATACGCGTATCATTGTATTTTACCTGTCGACATGCATACTGGCGCTCTGTTTCAGCACGGTAGTTGTTCAAAAAAAGCTTAACTGATTAACGGATTTTTTCACATGGCAAACTTTCGCACTAGTAACAGAATAAAGACATTGTGCTCTTTGTTAATTATTTCGTTGGTCATTGGGATGTATGGACTGGTGAATGCATTGTCGTCCAAATATTTCTATCGGAAAGTATTTGGAGAAAAATCTGGATTCATGTTGAATGATGAATCGAAAAAAGTTTTGGACAACTTAAAATCGAATGTGGAAATCTTTGTCCTATTGGAGAAGAATCAAGAATATGCAGATGTATTTAATTTGGTAAACAACGACATTCGCCATTTGATGGGTGAATATGCCGATTCTATGAAAGAAAGTCGGATTAAAGTAGAATTTATCAATGTCATAGAAAACCCCAAAGGGTATTCGAACCTATGCGGTCGCTTTGGAATTTTGCCGACCAATTGTGTCATCATAGCGACAAATAATAAGACTAAAGTCCTGGTCATTGATGAATTTTACAGAACCCATAACGGTAACATCATAGCATTTCGCGGGGAGTCAGTTGTAACATCTTCTTTGAGAGAGCTATCAAGTACGGACAACAATGTGCTATATTTCCTAGTTGGCCATGGGGAATATGAGTTGGGAAGCGCATCGTTTTCAAAAGGGTTGTCTGCCTTAGAACATGCCGCAAAACAAAAAAATTGCGAAGTTCGTTCTCTAAATTTGTATGATACCAAGGCCATCCCTCAAGATGCCGATCTTGTTGTTATTGTCGGGGCTAAAAACAAATTTCTCGGCTTTGAAAAGGAGATTTTACGGGACTTCGTTGATAATCGAGATGGCAAACTTGTTTTCGCCTTGGATGGGAATTTTGATATTGGTTTGAAAGAATTTTTTGATGACTATGGAATCTTTGTAGGCGATAATATGCTTATTTCGGCCAATGAAACCGCATCGAGCTATTTGGAAGATTTGGTAATAAAACGCTTTGCGTGCCATAAAATAAATAGTAAGCTCATGGAATTTCGAGTGCCGGTGATTTTTGGGGCAACCTATGAGGTTACACAAACTCCATGGTTTGTAGACAATGAGAAGTTTGAAATCACGGAGCTCATGCAGACGGATGATGGAGTAGGAGAACAAGGAGAGGTAGGTGATGGCAACTCTACGGGCCCTCGCATCGTTGCCACTATTTCCGAAAGAAAAAAGTTTGATACTTCAGAAATAACGACAAAAGCAGGTAAAGTGCTAGTCATCGGGAATGCTGATTTCATCGCGAATGGAAAATTCAAAATTCTAGGCAATAGGATTTTTTGGTTTAGCATCAGCGATTATATGCTTTATGGTAGCAATTTGGAAAACTTCGAGGATGTTAAAATTGAAAAATACCGACTGGTGTTATCCCAAAAAAACCTTGCCAAGATTATGATCAGGCTTGCATTTCTACCAATGTTTTTTGCTCTGATAGGGCTAGTCGTAGCATTGAGGAGAAAAAAATGACAAAAACAAAAGTGGTCACTTTAATTTTTCTAAACGTGATTGTGTTTGCACTGGCTGGTTACTGGATATATTTTAGAGCAAATACGCGGGTGGTCGATGTGAAACCTACTAGACTGCAAACCATTGATGAAATTATCATACGTAATTTAAAGTCCGATCAAAAAGTTTTGTTGCAAAAGTCTCTCAAAACCAACAAATGGAAGGTAACATGGGATGATAATAGTTGGCCGGCAAATGGTTTTGCCGTTGAGCAGTTTTATGAAAAATTAGAAGCCTATCTTGATCAAAAATTACCGAATGAAATTTCCCCTGAGCATTGCTACGAGGTAACAATTTCTGCAAAAAAGCTTTCCAGAAAGATGCAGTTTAGGGCGGAGGACTTTAATCTCATATTTACAGATTTAAGCCTTGGTACGGATGAGAAACAATTTAGTACAATTTTATCGAAGTTTCTCGATCCCAAAATTTTTCCACACGTAAGAAAGGATTTCAAAATCTTTAAAATAAAATCCAAGAAATGGGAATTTGTCTTTACCAAGCGGCAAGGGAAATGGTTTTTAGATCATTCTGACCTGCGGCTAGAAGTTAAAGATGAGCTAATGTTGAAGTTTTTTCATGGGATTTTTTCGCTAAAAAGCAGGGGTATTACTTTTACCCATGACAATACGCTAGAGCCTGATTTGTCGATTTTATTGTATGGTGAAAATACTAGCGAAAGGGTTAGTTTCCTGAACGTGAATGAACAAATTTATCTTGCCGAAAATGATGCCGTTGATCTATTTTTCGTCGTTGAACGTGAACAGTTGACGGAAATAATGAATGCCATCGAAGATTTGTTAAAGGTTCATATTTTTCCCATAAAAAGTTGCAATGACATAAGCATTAATACGTCCGGTGAATACTTTAATTTCCATAGCCTAGGTAATCAGAGTAAGTGGCAATTTACCCATTCGAAAAATGGGGAGTTGGAAGTTAAGGAAATCTCACAGGAAGACATGGATGCGTTGTTAACGATTTTTGAGAAGACAGCATCAATGATTGTTTCTCCTTTACTGTTTTTCGATGATAAATCATTTACCGTGACATTTAATGAATTTTCCGACAATCCACAGGTTTTCAGTTTTTATAGAAAAGGTGATCAACTATTTGTGGGGACAGATGACCAGAATATCGATTTCGAAATTGCCAGCTGTTTTGAGGCAATATTATTTCATAACATAAGAAGACATGGTAGTAGGTCAAAAGATCTGCTTTTGTAATGAATTGAAGGGCATGGCTATTGTTCGGATTTCGCATAATCAAATGGCTTTAGTTCCGAATTATTCAGGATATAGGAAGTTTGCATCTTTTTGGCAAACAATTGATTATGAGTTATTAACAAAAGTGAGCTGCCATATTCTTGGCACAAATTCACAATCATATCCATGGTTACATTGGCTGATTTTTCATCGAGACTACCCGTTGGCTCATCGGCAATTACAATGCGAGGACGGTTTATCATGGCTCGTATAACGGCAATCCGTTGACTTTCTCCCCCAGAAAGAGTCCAAACATTACGATTTTCAAATCCGTCGAGGTGGACTCGCTGTAGCAATTCCTTGGCAAATTCTATGTCGGATATACTAATTTTGGATGTTATTCTTTTTGGAAAGAGTATATTTTCAATGACATTTAGCTCGGGAATTAGGTTCCACCGTTGGAAAATATAGCCGAAAATTTTCGCCCTCATTTGGGAAAGCTTTTTAGTATTACAGATAATGGCATTTTGATCCTCCCAAAAAATATTGCCGTGGGTGGGGAGCTCCAGCAATCCCATGATATTTATCAATGTCGTTTTCCCCGCTCCAGATGTACCACAAATGCTGATAGTTTCATGGTCTCTAACGCCAAAACTGACGTCTTTCAAAACCATGATGTTCTCAAATTTTTTCTGAATATTTTTTAACTCAACAATGTAATCATTCATTACGCAATGCATCTGCAGGTTTAATCTTTGCAACCTTTCTAGCAGGCAACATTCCAGCGAGGCAACAAATTGCAACGGCAAAAGTGACCAGCGTTAAAATGTTACTCAATCGATAGGCTGCGGGCATATTTGCAAAGGAATAAAACTTTAGCATGAAATCTTCTATGCCACACAGTTTTGCAAAGACTGAAATTATATTATTTCGAAATTTTAGAATAAGTGCTCCAACTGCAACTCCAATCACACTTCCAGCGATACCAATTATAAGACCTTGAATCATAAAACATGCTCCACATTGTCTAATTGTTCCGCCGAGTGCGTTTATCAGACCGATTTCGCGGGTTTTACGAACGACAGAAATTGTCATTGAGCTGGTAATTGAAAATGCCGCAACCAATAGAATAAATACTAGGATAAAAAACATCATCGTTTTTTCGGTTTTTAGGACGAAAAGCAAGTCCTTGTTAATTTCCTGCCAACTTGCTGCGTGCACGGGATGGGTTAAGTTTTTGTTCAGTTCAAACGCAAATTTTTCTGGACGTATGTTAGGTTTTAATTTCAACGAAATCCCATGGACCCCCATACCTAGGCCGTATAAATCTTGCATAGTATCGAGCATCATGATCGCGACATTCTCATCGGCTTGCCGGTACCCTGTTTCATAGGTAGCCACAATTTTCAATGTTTTCGGCAGAATTATTTCATTGGCCTGTAGAGCCTTAAGCATTATCGGTGAATAAATCTCCACGCTATTACCAACCGTAGCTCCGATTTGACTGGCGAGTTCACTGCTGAGAATGATGCTTCTATTATCAAAATTTTGCAAGCTTCCTTCCTTTATAAACTTTTTCAATTCGACGACCTTAATTTCGTTTTCAAGGTCAATACCTTTTATAAGTGGGAATATGGACCGGTCGTTGTATTCTAGCATACCGACTCCATAGGCATACGGTGCTAGGGCGGCAACTTCAGGTCTGTTTTTCAAAGAATCACTCAAACGGTCTGCGTTATATAGTATATTGTTATTGACGTCTATACGTACTTCACCCTGGGTAGCTATGATGGTTTGACGAATTTCATGTTGAAACCCATCCATCACGCTTTGGACAACGAACAGCACCATAACCCCCAGTGCTACACCGATAATGGACATAATTGAGAAAAATGAAACTTTTTTCCCGGTGGGAAATAGCTGCTTTAATGCTAAATATAGGCACCAGTTCATCCGATAACTTTCAACGAAAGGGCAAAATTATTTTTTTTCGATGAAACAGCAATAAAAAGTGTGTCATTTTCATTCTGATTTCGAAATTTCTACATACAGTTTTATGGATTTACCCCCGTGTGCCCCACTAGGGGCGTGAAATGATATCGTATTTTTCCCACTTTTAACATATTGCGCTATATCAATTCTATGCGTGCTGCTATTCGGCAATGGATTTGCCAGGTTGAGATTTAATCTTTTACCATTGATTGTCACCTGTAAAGCGGGAATGTTAAATTTGTTATCTATTACCAAAGCGGCTACCTTTTTTGTGATGTAAAAGCCTTGCGTTACTACATGGTGCGGGTTATCGGCAGACAATATCACAGGTATTGTGGCAATGGAAATATTGTGATAGTACCACTTTAAGATTTGATCGAAACTTCTATTGAGACGTGTAGCCATAAATCCAGCCCCATACTGGCTCATGCCAACTGCATGACCAAATCCTCCTCCGTGGGCGACGATTTTTGTCAATTTTCCATTTTGATCTACGAGGTGCTCGAAAACGCAATTAGCACTTGGTAATGCGGTCCCATCTTTTTTGAACACACGCCTAATTACCAGTTCTTTTTTAACTGAAATTTTCTGTGCCGTAGTTACAATGACCAATTCCATGATTTGGCCGGAAACACCGCGCCTTTTTACATCTATTCGTTGAATGTCGCCCAAATCTTTCGGATTGAAAGAAAATCCATCGACAAAACCGCTTGCTTTTTGCTCTACCAGAGAAGTCTTAAGAATCTTTTTCAGTTCTTGGGCATTCCATTCTTTTTGCCATCGAAAATATTTTGATTCGCCATCGAGGAGTTTTGGATGGGACTTAAAAAACTTCCTGGCCGTATCCTCATCCCTAAGATCTCCAATTTTTGGATTGTCCGGTTTCCCTTTCAAATATGGCAAAGGAGAACCCGGAAACGCATTCGTTTTAGGATCTACAAATGCATTTTCATAGTTCTCAGTGTGGCCACATGATGTGGAAAAATATAGGGCCAAAATTGGATTCAAACCGTGCAACAATACAATCCCTTCCGTCTCTTTTACAGCTTGGTTAGAAATGGGGTGTTCAGTATTTGTCCCAAAATATACCTGGCTTGCTATGGAATCGTATAAATCAAATTCTTTGAATTCTTTGATCCTGGGCGTTATGGCATAATTCCTTGCCACTATTGCCTGGGCTTTTAGGGCCTCAATTCCGAATTTGGTGGGCATTTCATTGGGAACTACACTTTTCAGATAATCTTCAAGAGCAACAACATTGATGAGGAAAAATTGCCCATTCTTTGCTTTTGTGATTTCAAAACTCCCTCGATACAGGGCCTGTTTGCTATGCCTATGTAAATTCTTAACTCCCAGAAAACCACTGGAGCATTTTATGCTAATATTTTCTCGGACATTCTTCAAACATTTGTTTCCGCCTACCACTGTGATGGTAAAATTACCATTCGTGAGCTTAATTTTCGCCGATTGATTGCGTGCGACTCTGGCCAATGGGACGGAAGTATTTCCCTTAAATAGACTAAATTCTCCCGTTCCTATGATTTCAATTTCATCGTAGGCGAATTCTTTGAACTGGTTGTCACTGATCGCTACCCTAACGAACTGTTGCTGATGATAATCAGCCCTACAATTTAGTGGAAGCCACAGACAAATAATTTCCCAAAGGGCTACGAAACCGATTCTAACCTTTACCATTCTCTACGGGATGGATAATTGAAAACGAATCTGTAATTGCAACGTCTAATGTTGAATGGGAGCTTAAAATCCAGTTCTGCCTATACCTTAAAAAAGTTTATATTCTTCCCTTTCTTTTGTGAAGTCTTCCCAGACCCTTGTTTTGAGATCCGTCTATGCATATGCGCATGTGCAGCTGCTTACCTATGTAGGGCATTCATGGAATAATTCAATTCCATTTTCTCTAGGACCTAAAAATTACGAAAGACAAAAGAATTGGTTTTATCATATAGTCGGCGCATTGCACGCTCAGTGCCAAATGCTTGTTATCCAGCTTCCAATGCTTGCTATTCGACTTCCAAAGTCTGATATCATACTCATCGATGTTGATACGGTTGAACTAACACTATTCATCAACCCTTGAACTTTTTCTCTAGCACTAGCAATGTACTCTCCGGTTACTCCCTCCATATAGCCCTTAGCCAGAACGCATGCTAAGGGAAGTATCACAACTCCTCCAGCGGCAGCTACTCCAGTTGCCACTACTCCCATACCAATAGCGGTAGCTCCAGCACCTCCAAGGCTGGCTCCTAGGATAGCCCCTAATCTGTTCCATCTCGATGTGACGTCGCCTACGGTAGCAGCAACATCGTGAATATCGGTGGCAGCTTTCCCAATACCTTCCCCGATGATTCCTAGATTTCCACCGATTCTTTGGGCATTGCCGAATAGTTCATCATTCGACGCCCGAAGTGCTTGGTTTTGTTGATTCAATGCTTCGCAATTTGCCTGAATTTGAATTTGTTTTCTTCGTAATTCTTCTAAGGTGTTTTTCATATCGCTTTCATATGTCCGCGCTTGACATAGATTGCTTCCTATGTTCGCCAATTCTTGTTGTAGCTTCGCCATTTGCTCACTAAATCCCTGGGCTTCTCCCATAGCTTTTAGTACCAATTGGTCTGTTTCCACACTCTTGTTACCTTGTTTGCTTAATTCCGTTGCCCTAGCAATTGTATCATCCATCTGTTTCTGACACAGCTCCAGCTTTTCCTTTGTATCGTCACAGGAGTGTTGTAATGTACCTATATCATCCAATGCCTTAGCATGTTGTTGCCGTAAATCGCCAATCGTTCTCTCCATTTCTGTTTGCTGTTCACCTATGTTCCTTTGTACTTCCGTTAGTTCTTTGATGATCCATGCCTGCATGGTCCCCAATTTTGCGATCCCCGTTAGGATAGCTTTATTGGTCTTCTTTTGTACTTCAACAAGATTTTCTACCGTCATCGACTTGCTTTCCCAACCGGCCAGTACTTCATTGGATTTGTCAGTTGCTGCGGTAAAGATTTCTGTAACGTCATCGAATTCCTTTTTGACATGTGCCTTAATTTCTTCTATTTGAGCATTCACTTTACCACTGCCCGTTCGTACTTTTTCCAACATGGCATCTAAAGATTCTTGATTTTTACGTACTGTGCTTTCAAGGTTAGAGACCATTTCCTGTTGTTGGGAAACAAAACTTTTCATCGCGTCTGTCTGCCTTTGGAGTTCAGCTGCCTGGCTTGCATTTGTCTCTCGTAAACGCTCAATCTCTATTTCATTTTCTGCAATCTTGATCTTAATATTTTCGAGAGCGGATTGCAATTCCACAGCTTTATTTTGTATTTCCTGTGCTTGCCGTTCGGCCTCCTCTTTGGCCTGTTGAGCTGCTGCTAAATTTCGTCCGAGTTCAGCGTTTTGCTCTTCGAGGCTCCCTATTTTTGTTGTTTGCTTCGTCACCAGCGCTCGTTGTTGTGCTATAGTTTTCCCCTGTTGTTCTATGGTTGCTTTCTGTGCATCAACTGTTTCCGCCATAGTATTCAAATTACCATAGGCATCATCCAATGCAGCACTTGCAATACTTAAACCTGTATTGGCGCTTCGCACTCGTTCCAATAGTTTTCCTTGTTCCTGCAGATGACAATTTCTTCTATGCAAAGTGATAGCAGTAGCCGCCC
>JAITBI010000011.1 GCA_031283685.1 Puniceicoccales bacterium
AGTGGGGTGGCAGACCGGGCTCGAACCGGCGACCCTCGGAACCACAATCCGATGCTCTGGCCAACTGAGCTACAACCACCAACAATGAAAAAATAAAGTACTGATAGGTGTATGATGTCAATGGAAATATTGGAGGGAAGCTTTATTTTTGGATAGCATCCTCCAATGTGGAAATTTAAAGACTCCATTTTCTCACTTAGGATTTACTTTCTCTTTTTGTGAAAAATTTACATATCGTCTGTGAATTTTACAAATTTTCGTTGACGAGCAAAGGAAGGAGGATACTCTTCGGAGAGGGGTTGAGTATGGATAAACAAATTTTTGTTTTCACAGCGGTTGTAGGTTGTTTAATTTTTTGCCGTGGTTTAGGGATTGCTGAGGGCCTAAAAAAGATAATAAATGGACAAGAGACGTCCCCTCAACAATGGGAAATAAGCACTTCCGCCGAGAACGAGGTTATATTTCAGGATAATGGTAGCATATCGGTTACCGCCACGGAGGGAAATCTCGGAAGCGGAGTCGCCGTCGAAGTTGTTGGCCCATTCGAGGGAGATATGACAAGCTCCCTGTTTACCATAACATTTGATAACAAGGCCAGTCATTCAACAACATTGGATGGTATCGATACCCATATCAGAGCGAACAGTGGTCAGCCCGAAGAGCCCGCTGTGAGCATTAACCTTGCACAAAATATAAACCTGGCCATCAGGGAAGGCAACGGCTATAGTCCTTCGATAGCGGCTTATGCCAAAGTTATCACTGAAGGTGAAGATCCTGCCATGTCTACTTCGGCCACAATTCAAGCCGTGAATACAAATCGCGTTAACACCGGAAACCTGGCATTCCTAATGGCTGTTTCCAACTCTACTTCTACTTCTACTTCCTATTCTGCGAGTACCGTAATTGGGGCAGCGGCAACGAATGACGATCACAGCTTCAAGGCAAAAAATTTAGATGTAACGCTGGGGGATTACAACATCCTAACCTCTATTTCTGATTCTACTGCTACTACTACTTCTTCTGCAAGCACAGGAATTGGGACCGCCTCGTCGTATGACGATGGCGCGGCAACAACAGAAAATCTAAAAGTATTGTTTGGGGATTCCAATACTCTCCTAGCCACTTCTACTACATCTTCCGCAAGTACATTTTCCGCAAGTACATCTTCCGCAAGTACAGGAATTGGGGCAGCGGCAGTGCTTAACAATAGCACGGCCAACGCCGTCACGGTAGACCTGAACGGTAATCAAACCATTGGAGCATTGGCCTATTCTCCAACTGCCAATTCTGCTAAGGCCAATGCCTTCGGTGCCGACAATACGGACAAGGCCGAGGGGAGCTTTGGCTGGCGTGTTGGCATATTCGCCGCCGGGCAAGACATCACTTTAAGTGAAGGAACCATCGCCAATGCCATGGAAAAGAATTCCACGGTAAATATTTTGGGCGCGAAACTGAAAAGTAACTGGTCGATTAACAATGAAACCGGCGTTGCCACCACAACACTGGGTAATAATCAGGGGATCGACAATAATAGTTACGCCAGTGCATTCGCCATTGGCAATGATTTCCAAATTTACATTGGGGGAAGGATCAATCCAGACCATACCACGCCAAATAGTAATCAATTTATACCTACCTTGGCAAATGGATACACCAACACCGTCAACATAATCGGTGCTATCAACCGAGCTGCGAGTTCGTCAGGCACGACTGACTCTAGCCTAATCATCGACAGCGGTTGGGTGGTGAATACCTACGGTCCCGTGGAAGACCTCGCAAGAATTGACGTAACAGGCGGTTCCCAGTGGAATGTCTATGGACCCGCTTCAAACCTTCCTGCCATCCATGTTCGGGCGGGGGTTCTCCATCTTACAAAGGACGCAAGTCATACAAATTTTGACAACGCCATTGGCGAAATTAGGAGAAAAATGACCTACGTGGATCCCGTAACAGGAATACCATATGAAGGTGGCAACGGAAAAGTTGATATAAACGCCGATAATTATCCGTGGAACGGCTCTTCTGGTGGAAGATTGACTTTGAATGCAGGCCAAATACTCACCCTCTACGTCGATAGCTCTGCTGCAGAACGTATACAAACACCTTTCTCGGGTAATTTTAGGCGGGTAGATGGATACATATCAATCGATGCCGGGATAGAAGGTGTGTTAATCTTTTCCGGTGGTAAAATTGCCTTTGCTGACAATGCCGAAAGCCCAACGACTTCAACAACCAACTATTGGTTAATCCGGTCTGAAGCAAAGGGAAATGTAGCTGCCGTCGCTAGTATGTTGGGGATGGATGGATCTTTCAATGGCGATAATTTTACACAGGTAAATGCCAACCTATACCGATTGACAAATGACTATGCAGCTCCGCTTTTTGCAAATGAACTTTCATCATATGCATGGTTAAACAACGAATCGAATATGTACTTATTTAACGATAGGGAAAATGGTATTAGTGGATTATACTTAGGAAATGAGCTGGAACAATCCGGTGAATCCCAGGGAGAAGTTTACGCCAATGTAGAATTGGCAACCCTGGCAGTGGAGTCCAATAATTTACTCACCAATGCCATTGCCGACCGTTTAACAAACGTAAAAGGTTGTCTTGCTGACCCATTTATCCATGCCTTCTATGGCCATACGCATCAAAACGAGCTTGCCAAGGAAGGATACAGTAGTAACGTAGGCGGTTTCGTCATAGGCGCCGACAATGTATGGAATTTTTTCGACGAAAGGTACATTCGCCTAGGTGCCGCCTTCGGGTATGTCTACGGAAAGACAAAATTTTTTGGTTCAGCCATCGACGCTAAAGAGTCCGCAAAGCATAATATCTATATGGTGGAACTTTTCGGGGCCTACGAATTCTTCAGCGACAAACTTTTGAAGACCAACGCCGGGATTACTCTCGGCTATGGTCGTGGTAAAGATGCGCTGAATAAAAACACTAAAATTAGATCTGGCAATATTTTCATTGGCATAGAATTCCTCAAAAATTTGTACGCTTACAGAGGATGCCAGTTTGGATTATGGTTTCGTACAAATTACAACCACATTACTCAGGAAAAATATGACGAAATGATAACAGCCTTAATGGGGATACAACGAGTTCCTTCCGTTGACCACGATTTCCTCACCACCACCGTCGGCTTAAATGTCGAAAAGGAAGTCTTTGACTTGGAACATGCCGATAAAAAGTGGTTACTATCTCTAAAGGCGGGCTGGGAATGCCAAGTAATGCGGAAACATTCCGACGTCACCATTACCTTTGAAAACAACTTCGGCGAAGGTAAAATTATTCCTGCCTATGGACAGCCCAGCAAGCATGCCGCTGTTGCGATCTTTGGAGTTTCTAGAAGGCTGAACGTCCACTGGAATATCGTCGGTTCATACATGGGAAGGTTCAGCAAAGATTTTTTAGCACACAACCTCGCCAGTGGAGTTGAATACTCTTTCTAGAGCATAGAAAGACAATGATCTATTGGAGATATTTTTATACTTTTCGCGATGCCCAGACTTTTGCTATGAGTTTGCGGTTAATAGTCAAATAGGCCAGCACCGATAGTATGACGGCTAGCCCAATGGTGATAAGATCATCGATTCGTTCTCCAAAATGGCAATATGCTTTCACAGCTATTTTCGCAGAAAATGCCATTATGGCTATCCAAATGCATCCGTGAAACACGGTCATGTAGTTTTTGAATTCTGCCGAAATCGACCAACCTTTTAACTTCTTCTTCAATAATATGGACAAGCATACCGTTTGTGTAACGGTGGCTAAAACATTGGCTAGTGCTAATCTTACACCTACGGAAATCCCAGTGGGTTCAAAAATTTTCAAAAATATTAGGGAAAATGTTACGTTGACCATAAAAACTACAATCCCAATGTGGGCGGGGGTTTTGGTATCTTTTAACGAGTGAAATCCCCGAATCAATAGGGAGGATATACCCGAAAATACCAAACCTATACAGTATACCGATATAATTGGCGAGATTTGGGAAATATCATGGGACGTAAATTTTCCATGGACAAAAAAGACCGATAAAATTTCTCTTCTCAGTAGAAATATGCCCAGTGACGAAGGCAACAAAATCCACACCATGGCGACTAAGGCTTCATTGAATGTCTTGTTTATGCTTGCTGCATCTGATTTGGAACTAACTGCCTTGGCTATGCTTGGAAAGAACACCGTTATAATTGCCCAGCCAAAGACTCCCATCGGAAGTTCCGTTAATCGATTGGATAGGTATATTAGAGAGACTGCCGATGTGTTAAATGTGTAGGCAATTGCACGAGATATGAAGAAATTAAGCTGTTCCACCGCAGCCCCAAACATACCCGGTAAAAATAATTTCCAAACGTCCACCATATTTTCTTTGAGTTTTGGTACATTTGGATCAAGTTGCGGACGCCAGCCATGGACAAATATAGATAACACTGGTATGGCTAATTGGATCAATCCTCCCAGCAATACTCCACCTATCAGACAATAGACAAGCTGTGGGCCGCAAAGGCCGAAGCAATATCCCCCCAGTAGGGACAAAATCATCGATAGGTTCATCCAGATTTGATTAATGGATGATATGAAAAATCGCCCCATCACATTTAACGCAACCGCAACCACAGCCGCTAGACACACAAATACCATATAGGGCAAAAGCATCGTCGTAAATTTCAATGCCACATTCCATTTAGCATCAATTAGTAACGGGTTGATAAAAGTAATAATCCCATATGCACCAATCAGTATTAGGATGAAAATTATCACCAGCCTAAGTATGATGTGGCTGAATAGTCTCAGCATGGACTCTTTGCCATGCTTAACATAGTGTGATGACATTACCGGCATGATGGCAGAAGACAGGGCTCCCTCTCCGAGCAATCGTCGAAATAGATTTGGCAAGCTAAAAGCCAGTAGAAAAGCGGCTCCGATCTCAGACATGCCAAAGGATGCGAAAAATATCATATCCCGCAAAAATCCTAGTAGGCGTGAAAGGACAGTAGTACTCGACACTATCGAAATATTTTTCAATGTACTGCTGTTATTTTTTCCCATATATTAACGCATTTGGTTGCCTGGAATGTCCGGTCCTTCCCAATCTTCTAACTTCCACAATATCATCTGGTACATTCATCTTATATAATCCGGGTACCTCGATAACCATCCTGGATTCTTCGGAAGGTTTAAGAAATTGGGAAAACGTTGCCAACAATTCCTGCCCTCTATTTTCCACCATGTTGTAGGGCGGATCAATGAAAATAATATCAAATTTCACATCGCAAGTTTCGGCCCAAACGAAAACATCCTGACTAAAAACCTTCACGGTGAAATTTCTAGCAGCGGACTTTTTGACGCCTCTTATATTGTTTTCAATCGCATCGACCGCCAAACGGTTATTCTCTACGAAAACACAAGCATCTGCCCCACGGCTTAGGGCCTCAAGACCATAACTCCCAATCCCTGCGAAAAGATCTAGAACGAACGCTCCGTGCATCTTTGGTCTTAAAGACGAAAAAACTGCTTCCCTTAGAAAATCTGTGGCGGGGCGTAAGTATTCAACACCATTTGGAACGGTTAGCAGTATACCTCGTGCCTTTCCTCCTGTAATTCGCATCTGATTCCCCATTGATTATATTTTCAATGCCATTGCAATCATATAATTGATAGGGTTTAGGTAAAGCCGATGTACAAGCTCTACTTATTTATCTGCCGTTGGATTTGCGAATTTGGGAAGAAATCGCCCGCTCCGCTTCCCGGAAAGCCTCTTTCTTTTTTAAGGTTTCACGCTTGTCGAAAAGCTTTTTCCCTTTGCAAATGGCAATGTTTATTTTTGCAAGGCCACGTTTAAAAAAGATTTTCAATGGCAGAACCGACATTTTTTCGCGCTCCATGGCAAACAAAAGTTTTTTTATTTCACTGGAATGAAGCAAAAGTTTCCGCGGACGTGTACAATTATATTCGCCTGGTTCGCAAAATTTGTACTCTGCAATGTTCGCGTTGTATAAAAACAGCTCCTCCGCCCGATTGGGACGAACAAAGGAGTCGCTGATTTGCGCATGACCCATGCGTAAGGATTTTACTTCCGGTCCGAGTAAAACGATACCTGCTTCAAACGTTTCCCCAACGAAATAGTCATGAAAAACCTTCTTGTTACGGATTTCACAAATGCCTTTACTTGGATTTGCGGATTTTTTCACAGCCCTGAATCATTTGTTCATGAAAGCATTGTCAGTCGATTTCATCTGATCCGAATATAGCTCATAGGAGATTTTACCTTCTATTATTTCCTTCAATACAATATCTTCCATGTCGAGTTTCTCCAATGAATCGACCAAAGGCTTAGAACCTGCCTTTAGCTGTTTAACCCGCCTAGACACAACATTTATTAAGATATTAGGCTGCCTAATAATTGCAGAGGCTGCCTTCAAGTAATCGTTTCTCATGAAAAGCTTTTATTAAAAATAAAAAAAAGTTAACATATGAGGAAAAGTCAACATTTAATGTTGTATTTTCTAGCAAGCTCAATTCATAGTAGGCCATTCACACATGTTACTTCTGGCGAATAAATGAATAAATATGTACTGTTAGCTTTTTCATTTTGCCTATCCTGTTTTCTCATGATTTTCGGGTTGCCAGGGCAGAGCGTTGCCATTGGAGCAATAACCGACTCAATATTGGCAAATACTGGACTATCTCGCAATGTTTTTAGCATGCTTTATACCTGTTCCACCATAACGGGATGTTTTTTGTCATTATTTGGAGGGCTTCTCATAGACAAAATTGGCATTCGCAGGGCAACGTTATTCACTTTATTGGTGTGTACCGTGGTATTTTTCACATTGGGAAATACCCAATTTCTATGCACCAAGGTTTCAAACTCTCCTGTCTTTCGCTTTTGGTTTGCGATAGCATTTTTGTACTTCAACCTATCTGTTTTGCGATGTTTCGGCCCTAATATGTTCCCTATGCTGGGGCGTATGCAAATTGCAAAAATTTTTAATAAAGCGCCGGGAATTGCTATTGGATTCAGCGGAGCATTTTTTTCCATCGCAACAGGGTATTGGCCCAGTGTGATGCGGTTTTTGTCAAAAAATGAAAATTGGCAGAATGCCTACAAAACGTTGGGAATTGCTGGTTGTGTCGCTTTGGTAATATTTTTTGCGCTGTTCCGTGATATTCAATCCGAATGCACAACATTTGTCCAAAATCCTACGAAACCATCGCAGTGCTCTGGTGTAATATCGCAGAAAGAATTTCTACGAATGCCGATTTTTTTTGGGTTGATGTCAGTTCTATGCCTAACCTCATTCGTCGGGACTGGGGTGACGGTACATATTTGCGATATTTTTCGAAAAAATGAGATCGATCCTCTGGTTGCCATAAAAAGTTATAAATATATGGGATATGGAATCGTATTCGCTGGACTGTTTTTTGGCTACCAGATTGATAAAAACAGAATTAAAATATGCTTATTGATGTTACTTTTTTCTCAATTTTTCGGATTAGTTGGTTTGAAGATTGCGCATACTACTTCCGGGCTAATCATGTATGTCGTTGGTATGGGATGTTTTTGGGGAGGATATGGTATCATTAGGCAAGTGGTATGGTCGAAGATATTCCGAGGAAAGGATACAGGGACTATCCTTGGTATAGCATATTGTGCTTCGACGGTTGCTGGAGCGACGGGAGTATCCGTTTTTAGCTTTGCCAAGACCCTATGCGGGTCATACTCTTATTTGATTTATGTGGTAAAAAGCGTGCTTCTATGCATGATTTTTCTCACAATCGTAAAATTTCCCAAAGCGACTGGGGTGAGGCTTACGGGATAAAAGGGTTTCATTTATTTTAGATTTGAAACAATTTCATTTGACTAGTCTTCCAATAAAGACCATAATAGGAGCGAATTATTTGAATAACGACGACCTAGAGTGGTTGGCAAATGTGGAAAGATTTACTATGAAAAAGAATGGTTTTGGTAAAAATTTATGCCTGCTTTTTTCATTGCTTATGATGCTGATACTGGCTGGCTGTGGAAAGGTTGACTTGCTGTCAAATTTGCCGGAAGAGGAAGCGAATGAAATCGTTTCTTTGATGCAACAACATCACATTTCTGTCGTCAAAAAACCTGGAGTGGAGCTAACATGGACCATTGTACTAAAAAATTCCGATGAATTTTCCAGGGCAGAGAAAATTTTAAAAGCCAATGGTTATCCCAAGGTACAATATAATACCATAGGACAAGTTTTCCAGAAGAGCGGATTGGTATCTTCTCCCCTAGAGGAAAAAGCGAGGTTTATGTATGCTTTGTCGGAAAGTGTTGCTTTGACGTTAAATAAAATTCCTGGGGTTTTGACATCGCGTGTTCATATAGTATTGCCCGAAAATGATCCTTATTCCGATTCAGATACCGAAGCATCGGCTGCCATATTTTTAACCTATAAACCTGGTTCGAGTTTGGATGAATCGGTACGAGAAATCAAATATCTTGTGGCGAATAGTGTTCAGGGCTTAGACTACGATAGGGTGTCGATTGCTTTGTTTCCGATAGCAGCTGAAGAAAGTACCACAAGTAATAGTGATCTCGATACAAATGTAAGTGTTTTAGGTCTTCGAATGGCAAGCGATGCGGCTGCAAAATTCCTTACCGTTGTTATCATTCTTGGTGTATTACTGTTGTGTAGCATAGGAGCTGCCATATTTTTCTTCTTTGAATCCAGAAAGAACAAAAGGGCGAATGCAGCTGCTAAACCTGTTCCCAATAGCCCCATAGCCGTACAGAATGATACGCAAAATATTAGTGACCTTGACGAGGAGCCGGAGGAGGCTACACCGGAAGAGACTACGCAGGAAGAAAAATAGGTAGGGATGTGAATGGCTGAAATAGTTGAAAGTCTAAAAAATATCATAACGACCGATTTCCAATACTTCAAAAATTGGTATGATTTCAGTTTTAATGTTGAAAAATACCTACCAACCAAGGAACTTGAAAAAGTCTCTAATGTATATGATAAAAATGTTTTTAATATTCTTTTGACATCAGGGTATACTCAAACAGATATTCGGAGGGACTTATTAAAGATATTGGGTTTGAAAGATTCCGTTGACTACGATGTTTGTGCAAGACCGGTAAAATTGGTAATACACAATAAAGATCGCTTGGTTCGGGCAATGAACATTGCGGGAGCCATATTTCATTACAAGGATATTATAAAAATAATCAACAAAAATGAATTAAACGCATTGATAGAGTTTATAGGGCAGAATATTTATTCATTCATAATTAAAAGAGGGATGGTTTTGTGGAAGATGTTGCCGGACCTAAAAATTAAAACCGCAAAAGTACCATTTATTCAAAAAATTACCTCATCGGGAAAGTGTATACTAAGTAACGCTCTGGTCGAATTGCCCGACGAAGTAAAAAAGAGATTGGAATTGATGCTTGGAGAACATTTTGATATCCCTTCAAAATATGACGAAATTACAGCTAACAAATGTTTAGAGCTAATAGAATTCTCTCTAAAAAATTAAGTGACGAAAATTACACCGGATAATTATTCTATGGGAATTGCAAATATTTACGAAATTTTTATTGGCAGCTTTGACTTGAAGCAATCAGGAAAAATCTTGAAAGCTGAGTCATATGCCAAATTAATGGCTGGCAAAAACGTGCTCACTACAGCAAAAAAAAAATGCGATGAGATTTTGCAGGAAGCTAGTCGCAAAAGAGATCAAATCATTAAAGATGCCGAAACAAAAGCCAATGAAATAATTGAACAGGCGAAACAAACAAAAAAACAGGAAGAGGAACGAGGGTATTCCGAAGGATTTGAAAATGGAAAGCAGCAAATCTCCAATGAGATGATGAATTTTGTTTCAAAGAGTGCGAGTAGCTTTTCAAGGCTTGAGGGAGATGTTGTCGATGTCGTTAAATCCGCCCTTCAGAAAATTATTGGTAAAATTGACAAAAGCGAGTTAATTGTCAGCGTTGTAAGGCATTCGTTGCAGAAGATTAAAACGCAAAAACAGGCGACCCTAAAAGTTGCTCCCGCGGAAGCGCAGATATTGCGAGACAAGGTACAAGATTTAACCAAGGATACCCCTGTTTTGGAATTTTTAGACATTTGTGCCGATACGCACCTTCAGCCCGGTTCATGCATTTTGGAAACTGAGTTGGGAGTAATAGATGCAAGTATTCCCGTTCAACTAGCTGCCATAGAAAATGCTTTGTCAAAAGCGAAGTCGTGATAGTTATGGATAATGAGCAAGAGCATAATCCCTTTGGGTACATAGCAGAGCATCTTGGACAAGAGATAGAGGATTCTACTCTTATCCAAGTCAAAGGAAAAGTTATCCAGGTTGTTGGTACAATCATAAAGGCATCCGTTCCAAGTGTTAAAATAGGGGAGCTATGTCTTTTAAAAAACCCTTGGGAAGAAGTAGAATTGATGGCAGAAGTGGTAGGGTTTTCTCAACAGGCCACAATTTTGACCCCAATTGGAGACATTCGTGGGGTTTCATCAACAACGGAGGTAATTCCAACCGGTAAAGTCCATATGGTTCCCGTAGGAGATAATCTGCTCGGTAGAGTAATAGATGGTTTGGGTCGTCCCATTGATGAGGATAAAAAAGGCCCCCTTGAAGCTACGGATTTTTATCCGGTCTATAGTGATCCGCCAAATGCAATGTTGAGAAATCCCATCGACAAGCCATTGGCATTGGGCGTGCGGGCACTCGACGGGTTACTGACATGTGGTGAAGGTCAAAGGATGGGTATTTTTGCTGCTGCGGGGGGAGGTAAAAGTACACTGTTGGGGCAAATTATTAGGAATACCGAAGCGGAGATTAACGTCCTTGCACTAGTTGGGGAACGTGGCCGTGAAGTACGAGAGTTCGTGGAAAAAGATTTGGGCGAAGAAGGATTAAAGCGATCTGTTCTTGTTATTTCTACTTCTGACAGGTCATCGATGGAACGTCTAAAAGCAGCCTATGTTGCCACTGCCATAGCTGAATACTTTAGAGATAAGGGAAGAAAAGTGTTGCTTATGATGGATTCTGTTACCCGTTTTGCCCGTGCGCAACGTGAAATCGGATTGGCAGCGGGAGAACCTCCTACCAGGCGTGGATTTCCTCCGTCTGTTTTCGAGACGCTACCGAAATTAATGGAACGGGCAGGTCAATCAGAAAAAGGATCAATTACGGCTTTATATACCGTACTCGTAGAGGGAGATGATATGACAGAACCGATAGCAGACGAAACAAGGTCCATTTTGGACGGTCATATTATCCTATCAAGAAAGTTGGCAGGGATGAATCATTATCCAGCCGTAGATATTCTGTTGAGTGTTAGTCGTGTTTTTAATCAAATAACAGATGAACGGCATAGGAAGGTTGCAGCCAAATTGAGGACAATTTTGTCAAAATACCAGGAGGTTGAATTATTGGTTAGGATTGGAGAATATAAGCGTGGTGCTGATAAGGTTACCGATGAAGCAATTGATAAGATAGAAGCGGTTAATAATTTTTTACGACAAGGGTTGCATGACCGTGATGATTTTAAAACGACGATAGATAAAATGGCACAAGTTGTCGGATTATAATGGCGAAGTACATTTTAGAAGAAATGTTGCGGGTGAGAAATCTTCGTAAGGATACTGCTGAAAAGAATTTAAAGCAAGCACAGAAGTTAGTCGAAGAAGCAAAAGAAAATGTGGAGGATGCAAAGAAAAAGCTAGAAGAATTTAAAGTGTTTATAGAAGAGGAATCCGAACGGTTATACAAAAAGGTGATGATGCAAAAAGTAAAAAAGGAAGCCGTTGATGCTTTACACTATGCCATTAAGGTCCTAAAAAGTAAATTGATAACACATGAACAAAACCTGGTAGCGGCCGAAGATAATTTGGTCAAAGCCGAAAAAAACCTGGAAGAGAAAAGAGAAGCTTTACAAGAAGCAAATAAAAATGTAGAAAAAATACAATCGCACAAAGAAGAATGGATAAAAGAAGCGATGAAAGAGGAAGAACTTGTTGCTGATAAAGAACTGGAAGAATTTGCTAAGAAGAAGGAAGAAGAGTAATAAATTTTAACCGGGAGCAATTATGACAGATAAAGTAAAACACCAATTTATGGAAAAAGGAGATAGAGATTCGTTTGAAAGCGACGCTTTTTCCAAGAAAGAAATTGCTAAAATGAATGGGGAAGCAGATCCCCGTGATGCATCACTTTTCGCGAAAAAACTCGCGGAAAATAAATACGGACACCGAGGAAGTGACTCCGGTACCCCCAGATCGGATTCTCAGAAGCACGGATTTGATGGTAGTAACCCTAGAATCTCCCTAGAATCCCAGGGAACAAGAAATTTTCCAAAATTAGATCGAAAAGATTTCGCAATACCCAGTATTGACAATACCAAGACGGGTTATACGCCTCCGGTAAACGAATATACGAGGTCGAAAAAGCAGGATTCTTCCTTAAAGGATGCGGAAGTAAAAGATACGGACGCTGCAGAAATAAAGGACACATCTGCGATAAGTGGAACAAAAATTTTGAACAACATACAGTTACAACACATCGAACCAAAGGTCAATGAATCGGCAGAAGTTATAAAAAGCCTAGCAATACAAGTCGCAGAAAAAATCATAGCAACTAACGAAGCCCTAAATGCCAAACAAGAAGTAAGAATTACACTGCAAGATGGTATTTTAAAAGATACGGAAGTTTCCATTTTTAAGGAAGGGAAATCGTTGGGTGTTGTTTTTTCTACCGGATCCAATGACTCCGAAAATCTACTGCGGGCAAACAGCGATGCTCTAATGCGACAGTTGCAAAATAATCTTAAGGATATAGACCGCGTTGACATTGAGATTGAACAGCATGAACAGCAAAATGCAAATGATAATCAGAATAATAATGGCCGTTCTAGGGACCAGCAGCAAGAAGAGGATGAAGAAAATCAGGACAAATAAAAAAATTTCAGAATTTTGGAATACACCAAAACATTCATTGGGACAATTATTTTTCCAATTCCAATGGGAAGAGCTTTCGGGTGGCAATTGTTTACAGTTTTTTGCCTTGAATCATGAGTAATTTCACGATTGAATGACGCATTTGTTGGCTGATAAGTGGAAAATTTTCAAGGTCATTCAAAGTTACCCAACGAAAATCTACATGTTCCCGAGGATCAATTTTTACTGTCGCATTCTGATCTGCCCTGCATGTGAAAATAAGCCCTGGAACTATGGTGCCAGGATTAACACATACCTCAAAACATTCTAACACTTTCCATTTCACTGCTGTTATTCCAGCTTCTTCAAGCAATTGCCTCTGTGCTGCCGACTCAAAACTTTCATTGTTTCGAACAGACCCACCGCAGCATTCCCAAAGATCGGGATACAACTTTCTACTAGGGGCCCTTTTAAAAAGTAATATTTCAGGCACTCGTGCTCGATTTAATCTATAACAATAAGCAGAAACAAACACTTCAATTTTATTAATTTTTTCTTCCCTAACGGCTTCGACATTGGTACGACACAGAGCAAACAACAAAATTCCTATAACAATTTTGGTAACTATTGGCCCATATCCCTTTTTCTCTGTAAACATTTGCAAACTAAAAGTAAAAAAATTCCAACAATGTCAATAAATCGCGAACTTATTTTTATAGATTTTTGGAAAATATTTTTTATTTTGGCACAAATGGTTGCCTCAGTTAAAAATAAGACAGATCAAGTGATCATGGAGGATGTTTTTTCTCCCGTCATTCAGTTTTCGGTGTTATTGGGTGGGAAAAACATATCATTCAATTCAATGTTGAAAGCATTGTCAGTCGAAGATGTTTCCATTTTGGCCATATCGTTTCTAGAAAATTTTGAAACTGCAACGATTAGATTTGTAGTAAACTACCCCGACATAGTTCGCAAATTTTGTTCAAAGAATGCGATTTCATACCATGAAACCAAAGTATTAGGAATAGAAGTGGACAGCATAGACAGGGTAGTACAAGTGGTGAATATTATTTTTTCAGCAGAGGTTAAAATACACTATATGTATTCACTTTTGGTCCGACCTGGTGGAAAAATTGGGATAATTCTCCAGACGGAAAATAATGAATTTGCCACAAATATTCTCCATCAAACGGGGATAAGGACAATTTCTCAAAGTGACATCGGGAGATAACGAAGATGTATTTTGCTTTGCTAAAGATATATCAAAACTTTTAAAGGAATGATTGACAAGGCGGCGTTTAAGAGTAATTCCACAGCATGGAACGGTTGCAACGTACACAACGGCGTCATTTGGCAGATTTACACGCACACCTCGGAACATCAATCAGCCCAGCAACGCTTTGGGAGATAGCACAGGACAAAGGTTTCGTGTTACCGAAAAGGGATTACCATGATTTTGTAGAACACATCACCATATCGCCGGATAATTCAATACCATTGAATGAATACTTTGACACGATTTACCATAAGCTGTTGGACAAACTTTCGTCGGGAACCAAGGAAGTAGAACGGGCAATCTATGAGACTTTTTCTGGAGCCTACAGATCTAACCAAATACACCTCCTTGAACTTAGGACGAATCCAATGAAACACAATTATGAAGCGGAAGTTGATCTAGATCAGCTCATAATGGCAATGTTGCGCGGAATGGAAAGGGCCCTTTTAGCATATCCAAAATTGTCTGGTGGTTTGATTTTTTGTCTTGGCAGGGAATTTTCCTATGAAAAAAACAAAATTATCGTTGAAAAAGCGATAAAATACCATGCGCGGGGGGTCGTAGGGATCGACATTGCAGGACCGTATTCTTCGGAATTCGTCATCGATGAGTATAAAGCATTATTCGACAGCGCACACAGAGCAAAATTAGGAGTGACAGCGCATTCCGGGGAACAGAAAGAACACAATGATATGTGGGAAATTATTGAATTTTTGAAACCAGCAAGAATTGGGCATGGTCTTTATGCAGCCTATGACCTACAATTGATGAAAGAACTGGTACGGCGTGATATAGTATTAGAAATTTGTCCGCTTTCAAATTTAGCAACTAAATCCGTAGAAAACATAGATGAAATGAAATATATCCTGCGTAGGTTTATGGAAAATGGCGTCAAATTTACAATTAATACCGATTGGCCGGAGGTCATTGAAGGTAACCATTTACACGAACAGTTGCAGTGGTTGATTGATAAAAAAATTCTGGGTGAGGAAGAATTAGAAAAATGCAACAAATTATCATTTGAAAGGACATTTGTTCCCGGTTGCGGACTTGATCCGTATTTATAAACGTCATTGCAATGGTACATAAAATGATCATTTTCATCGGAATGAGGTAGGTTTATGGATAAAATTATAGGAGAGGCGTTGACATTTGATGATGTGCTGATTGTCCCATGTTATTCGGAGGTGACGCCGGATATGGTTGATGTTACTTCTTTTCTCACACCATCGATTCGCATAAACGTCCCACTGGTTTCATCGCCTATGGATACCGTTACCGAAGCAAGTATGGCAATCGCAATGGCGAAGAACGGAGGTGTTGGCGTTATCCATAAAAATATGCCCATTGAATCTCAAAAAAATGAGATCGAAAAAGTGAAACAATGGCAAATAAAAGGCGAACAGAATAAATATCCAAGGGTATGTAAAAACGGCAGGGGAGAATTGATCGTCGGGGGAGCGGTCGGCGTGGGAACGGATTGTTTGCCGAGAGTGGAGGCATTACTCGCTGCAGGTGCGGATTTCATCGTCGTTGATTCAGCCCATGGACATTCTGTCAATGTCATTCGTTTCGTCGGCGAGATTAAGGCAGCTTGGCCTAATTGCCAATTAGTTGCTGGAAATGTCGTCTCCGCCAAAGGTGCTAAGGCGATATTGGAAGCCGGCGCTGACACGATTAAGGTCGGCATTGGGGCTGGTTCAATTTGTACAACGCGTATCATCGCCGGGGTAGGGGTTCCTCAAATCACAGCCATTGCGGAAGTCGTTAAAGTTGCGACAAAGATGCATAAATGTGTTATTGCCGATGGGGGAATCAAATATTCCGGAGATATTGTGAAAGCGATTGCCATGGGGGCCAACTGTGTCATGTGTGGAAACCTTTTTGCCGGTTGTGATGAAACACCTGGAGAAAAGATTTCGGCCGATGGTCATTTGTATAAAATCTACCGGGGTATGGGATCAGAAGAAGCTATGAAAAGCGGTAGCGCAGACAGATATTCACAAAATAGTTCTAGAAAACTTGTTCCGGAAGGCGTCGTCGGCCGTGTACAATATAAAGGGTATGTGGATGACATTATCTATCAATTGATCGGAGGCTTGCGCTCGGGAATGGGGTATGTTGGAGCTGCCACCTTAGATGAATTGAGGAAGGATGCTAAATTTGTAAAAATAAATGCAGCCGGGTTACGGGAAAGTCACATACATGACATTATAATGGTAAAGGAACCACCAAATTATAAAGTTTGCTCATCGTAAACATATGCTATGAAACAGCTTTCAAAAGTTTTAGTAGTTGACTATGGATCGCAGTATACGCAACTTATTGCCCGTCGCATACGAGAAAATGGCGTATATTCGGAAATTTTGCCATGGACGGCATCCGCCTTCCAATTTGAAAAGTCTGCCCCATCTGCCATTATCCTTTCTGGAGGTCCCAATGATGCCGGTGAAAAGGGATCTCCGACACTAAACAATGTCCTATTGCGCCTCAATGTACCAATCCTTGGTATTTGCTACGGTATGCAGCTGTTGGCACTTCATTTCGGTGGAATGCTGGTGAATGGCGAAAATAGAGAGTATGGGCAAACGAAATTAAAGGTGAACGATAGGTGCCCACTGTGGAAAGACGTACCTTCGAATACTACCGTATGGATGTCCCACGGGAATCACGTAAAAACACTTCCAAATGGGTTCATATCGATTGCCGAAACAACGGCAATTGGCATCGCCGCAATGGCAAATGAAGATCGTAGAATCTATGCGTTGCAATTTCACCCAGAGGTATCTCACACGTCCCATGGGATACAAATTCTGCGCAATTTCTTATTTGAAATTGCCAAATTGGGACGGAGTTGGAACATGGGATCATTCATCGACGATGCCATTGTGAAATGTCGCGAAAGAGTAAAGGATTCAAATGTCCTGCTTGCCCTATCTGGGGGCGTTGATTCCACCGTGGTAGCTGCGTTGCTGCACAAGGCGATTGGGGAACAGTTGCACTGCATTTTTGTTGACCATGGATTGATGCGTCAGGGGGAAGCCGAAGAAATTGTTTCAATGTTGTGTCAATGCATGCCGAAGCTGAAATTACAGCTCGTCAAGGCGCAGAACCTATTCCTAGAAAGACTTGTTGGTGTAGAAGATCCGGAAGCCAAACGAAAAATCATTGGAAAAACATTCATCGACGTTTTCGAAAAACAGGCTTCAAAAATTCCCAATGCAAAATTTTTAGCCCAAGGTACGTTATATCCAGATGTCATTGAATCCTATTCCGTTAACGGTGTGGTTATAAAGAGTCACCATAATGTGGGGGGGCTTCCAAAGGATATGAAATTTGAACTAATCGAGCCATTGCGGGAACTTTTCAAAGATGAAGTGCGGGCGATGGGGTCAGAAATTGGATTACCAGAAGATGTAATATGGCGCCAACCATTCCCCGGACCTGGACTTGCGGTACGTATAATTGGAGAAGTGACCGCCGACCGACTATCGATTTTGCGTAGGGCAGATCGTATAGTGCAACAAGAGCTGAAAAAATCCGATTGGCATCGCAAGATTTGGCAGGGGTTTGCCGTTTTATTACCGCTGTGTACGGTCGGTGTGATGGGTGACGCACGCACCTATGACAATGTGATAGCATTGCGCGTTGTTGAAAGCGTGGATGCCATGACGGCGGATTGGGCGCGGCTCCCCCACGATATAATTGCATCAATTTCCAACCGTATAGTTAGCGAAGTAAATGGGATAAATCGCGTTGTATACGACGTATCGTCGAAACCTCCCAGCACAATCGAATGGGAATAGTTATCGCCCTAGACTCAGGACCCCTAAGAGAAGGGTTGACGTTTTAGGGGAAAATGGAATGGAGAGCCTTGTCTGGTTGGAAGAAAGGAATTTCGAATGGTCAAAAGCCGTATTTCCTAGAGTCGCGAGGGAATCCATGGATGGGTGATCGGTTGGTGCTTAGCGGAATTGCCTATGTCCTACGCCATGGACTGTCGCTGAAAGATCTACCGTACGCTAATTATCTGTTGGCGGACAAGGGATTCACGTTTTTTAGCAGGGGAAATAGGTTTATCTTTGCCGTTAGTCTGAATCATTGCTCTTCTTTTCCCTAATTTTTCTCTCCAC
>JAITBI010000039.1 GCA_031283685.1 Puniceicoccales bacterium
GAGAATTGGTAGATATCCAGGAAAAGGTCGGTATGATTGGGAAGCTGGGGGAAGCAGTAGCGAGTGTCACCAAGGGATCGGTGTTTGATCTAAATGCCGCAGAGAGTAAAAGAAAAGCAGCTTTTCTGGAAGCTGATGCTAAACTATTGGATTCCTTCAGGAGTGTCATACTAAGCCAGACCCAGGGTATTGATTCGTCGATAAACGCAGCGACTCAAAACATGCAAAAAATCACCGGTGGCCTTAAGCAGGTACTAGATGAAACCTACAACGTCTTAAGTGGCATAGCACGCAATATTTGACCCATTTTATGCCCCACAAAAGCTTACTTTTTCAAAAAATTTTCCATTGTTTTGAAATAGGAGGCAAAGGTTCCGAACGAATGTTTCAAATTTCATTCCAAGGCAATATCGATTCCAACAGGTGCATGGTCTGATCCAAAAATATTGGTTGCTATGAATGCGGATTTTACACTTTCCTCCATTCTTTTATCAACGATAATATAGTCGATTCTCCATCCGACATTTCTTGCCCGCGCACCCATGCGATAGGACCACCAACTGTAACATTTTTCCTCATTAGGATAAAATTTTCTAAACGTGTCGATTCCAAAATGTTTCAAAAGATTTGTCATCCATTTCCTTTCCTCATCCGTAAATCCAGCAGAAAAATGGTTTGTATTTGGGTTCTCTAGGTCAATTTCCCTATGGGCAACGTTCATATCTCCACACAAAATCACCGGCTTAAGAGTTTTTAAATCCTGTAACATTTGCAGCGTTTCAACATCCCAAACCCTATGCCTAAAATCTAACCGCCCCAGCTCACTTCCAGAATTTGGCACGTAAATATTTACCAAATAAAAAGTTTCGTATTCAACTAAAATTACTCTGCCTTCGTGGCTATCTGTCAGAGAGTCCAAATGCGTTTTACAGTTTACATTCTTCAGATGAACCTTCGAAAATACCGCCGTGCCAGCATACCCTTTGCGCACGGCGGAATTGAAAATTTTTACGTAATCCGGCAGTTCAATTTTAGGAATTGCACTGCCGTCGACTTTTATTTCTTGCAAGCACAGGATATCCGGTTGTAACTCTTGCACCATTTCGTAAAAATTCTTTCGCAGAATGGCACGCAATCCATTAACATTCCAGGAAACTATTCGCATGTGCATATACTTTAACGTTTCACCATTGTGTCGAGCAAGATTTCCACCCCGATTAAAACTGATAGAATAATTATAACGTACCGTCGAAAAAACTTGACAAAAATATGTTTATAGTGTAATAAGTTTTGCATTTATGAAGAGGGTGTTTTTAATAGTCGCTATCATGTTCGGCATGGCTGGTCTATGCGCAGATGGGGACACAATTCCGTCGAAACAAGATTTTACGGTTGATACTAGCGTCGGTTTTAAAAGTGAATATTTTTTCCGTGGTAGAGGTGAACGGCGTAAAGTTTTTGTCTCTAAGACAGAAATAGAGCATCAGCTTTTTGATGAAGTTACAGCGTATATCGGCGTAAATTCAGCATTTGGAATAGCCCATGAAGAAGGTGGAACTGACACTGCGGATCACATATCGCCTTGCGCAGGCATATTGTATGGTATATTCGACAAGGTTGCGTTGGATATTGGCTGTGAATATCATCTTTACACAGCAATGCCTCTCACGGATCCTGACGGCAAACCTTTAGGCGTAAGATGTCATTCGAGAGAGGTTCACCTGGGAATTATTTTTGATACTTTCATGAAGCTATCATTGAATAGTTTCTATGATTTTGAGCGCCAGGAGGTCGCGCTTGAAGGTATTGGCGTATATAGTTTTGAGTTGCCATTTTTATTTTCTGGTCTCGGTATAGATGTATGGACAAAGGTTGGGTATGATTATACAAATAAGCCTTTGGGGATTACAAATGTTAACATTAACATACCAAAAGCGTGCTATTATTATTATGCCGCAGGAGCAGATTTAGCATATAGGTTTAATCATGCTAGAATAAAAGTTGGTGTTAGCTATGAAAGAAATTCTGCCAAAAAGGATTTTTGGATAAACGAATATGCATCCACCAATAAAAATATAGTGATTAGTGCTTCCATTGATTGCCTATTTTAATAAATTAAATTTTGTAGTTAAAAATTCCAGCGAATGCTGGAGTTTTGGGCTTTTGGAGTGGAATTAATGTTTCGCTGGAATGAAGTTCGTACACTTAGGCATAAAACAATGGTAAGATTTTCAAGTAAGGGGTGAAGCATAGCTAATCATCCCTATGAAATTTCGTGTTTCCAGTGGTTGTGGTTAAGTTTTTCTCTTGATTTTTTGTTTGGCTTATTAACAATCACTTTATCTTATGAAAAATATGAAAAGTAAAGGTAAAGGGGTTGTTATTATTGTGGCTGCATGGTTGCTGTGCATAGCCGATGTTTCTGCTGCTGTTGCGCAAAAGATACTATCCGTTGATGTACAAAAGGTTTTTGAAAGCTATGAAGATGCTAAAGTTGCACAGGCTGCTTTCTCCGAAACTGTTGCGGCTGCGAACAAGGAATTTAAAGAGTTGGGCGATGCATTGACAAAGTTACAAGAAGAAATTGGTGCATTGAATGAAAAGGCAGAAAATGTTGCATTGCTAGATTCCGTTCGCGAAAAGTCTAAACTGGAAGCTGAAGAAAAAACGGAAGTTCTCCGTATCAAGGAAGGAGAATTTATACAATTTCGTCAAGATTTGAATAAAAAGCTTGCAGAACATAGAAATAGGGACCTTGCCATACAATTTAAAGCCGTCGAAGATGCTACTGCTGTAGTTGCAAAAGCAAAGAAAGCAGACATAGTTATCAATAAAATTCCTGGCGCCTTATATGTTGACGATTCATTGGATATTACGCAGCTGATTATCGACGAATTAAATTCTAAACAGAAATAAGATTTTTTAAACAAATAAATTTGAAAGCGTCCAACTTTTGTGGCGCTTTTTTGCTAAAAATATTGTGCAATTCGGCATTTTGTTTAAACAGGTTTCCTCTCGAAAGCTATAATATGAATTTTTCCTACGAACTAGATGAGCTTATAGACCTGTTAGTTCCCAGAAAGGTTATTGGCCACACTTCTTTTTCAATTTCATACATCGAGTCACTGACAAAAACGAAGCAGAGAGGCATTTCCTTCCTTGGAAACCCTAAATATAAGAAAGATGTAGCAACCAGTCAGGCATCCGTAATATTACTTCCCATGGGACTCGATTTGACACCGAAAGAGAATCAATGTTTCCTACTGTTTGATAATCCATCTTTGGCCCTTGGTAAACTTTGCCGAGATATAGAAGGGAAAAATTGTCATCATCCCGATGTGGGAACTCATCCTGAAGCTATCATAGATGCAACCGTGTCAATTGGACAAAATGTGAGTATCGGTCCCCACGTGATTATCGAATCCAATGCAACCATCGCTGATAATGTTATTATTATGGCCGGATGCTACATTGGACATGGTGTCAAAATTGGGAACAATAGCGTTTTATATCCTTCCGTAAAGGTGATGGATTTTTGTGAAATTGGATCACGGGTGACTCTGTTTTCAGGCGTGGTAATAGGGTCCGATGGTTTTGGCTATGAAACTATGGATGGTACACATGAAAAGATTCCCCAGATAGGCAATGTGGTAATTGAGGATGATGTTGACGTTGGAACAAATACGACCATTGACCGTGCTAGGTTTAGCCATACCAAGGTCGGAAAAGGAACGAAGATAGATAATTTGGTCCAAATAGGGCATAATGTTATCATAGGAAACGGTTGCTTGATTGCGGCTCAAACTGGCATTGCAGGCAGTACGACCATAGGGAACCATGTTGTGATTGGAGGGCAAGTTGGGATAGCAGGCCATATCAATATTCCGGATGAGGTTATGATAGCTGGAAAAAGTTCAGTGGCAAATTATAAACCGAAAATGGGGAAAATACTACGGGGAAATCCAACGATGCCGATTAACGATGCCAATCTTTTTTATGTCCTACGTTCGAGAATTCCAAATTTGTTTGATAGGGTACTGAAACTTGAGGAATCTCTTAGAGAATTACTGTCAAAATAGTCTCAATTGAAAGTTATGTTTTTTTGAACTTTGTTTGCGAATGAAAAAACGCAGAGACCTTAGAGGTAAACCTCGGCCCCTAGGTCGAGAGCTGGCATTATGTGGGTTGGTATGAGTGTTTCTTCGGCAAAGAATTTGTCCACTATTTCAGGAGAAACTTTCCCATATGTTCTGGCAATGTCTCTTGCGGAAATGCCGGATAGGACAAGGATACTTTCGATGGAACACGCCATATCTTTGCTAGCATTTTTGGCTCCCAAAATGTCGGTTTCAAGAGAATCTCCCACCATGGCGATCCGCTTTTTACAAATATCCTCCAATGAAATCCCCATCGCCGTCGCAAGATTTTCCAAGGTGTAACGATAAATCTGTGGGTACGGCTTGCCGACTGCGAACACCTCTCCTCCCATATTTTCATAGGTTTGGGCTAAAAACCCCTGTTGTACTATTGGTTTTGCTGTATACTCCTTTGTGTCTGGAGTTTCCAAAACGGCACACGGCGCAATCTTGTCCGGATTGGCAATGACAATTGGTTTTTTTTTATCCAGGAAACATTGCAAGGCAGGTATAAAGGGTTCCACCGATGTTGATTTCCATAGTTTGCCATTGCCGTTAGTATTAGTAACATATAGATATTGCTTCATTGCATCTGACATCCTATTCCGTTCATCGTCTGAAAATTGGGTAGCGGATACGTATACAAAATCGGCCTCGTCTAAATCGTATGTTTTTTCAAAGTTAGTTCCTGAAAAAGCGGCAGTGTTTTCCGCTCCATAGACAAAATATTTTTTCGGAAAATTAACTGTTTTGAGATGTAGTTTGTGATTTGCTAAAATGTCACGAAATGCATTCCCGGAAGTGACGAAATCTGAAAAATGGACCCCTGCTAGAAGCCCCCTATCCTCATATTCCTTTGTCACAGTTTTTGAAACGAAGGATATGTTCGACAATATGACAATTTTTTTACCAATTGACATCAGTTTGCCTAGTGCCTCAAGGGCTGTTGGAAACAGATATGTCCCACTCCAAACAACTCCATACAAGTCAACTAGTAAAATATCATAGCTCGACAGTAACTCTTGCCCTATCATGGGTAGGAAGATCTAGTGGCAATTCGATGAGTGTCAAATGGTAAAACTAACTTCAGTTTAGGAATTGCAACATTGGTTAAATTGTAAAGATGATCGCATCTTGAATTCCGCCTGTTTGCCATCATTCCACTGTTGCACAGGTCGCAAATACCCAACAATTCTGGAATAAATTTCCGTCTTCTTATTGCAATGGGGACAAGTCTTTTGTTCTCCAGCCAAGTATCCATGTTCCGGACAAATGGAAAAAGTCGGTGTCAACGAGTAATATGGCAGTTTATAATTTTCTGCAATTTTTCTAACGAGATTTTTCACCACTTCGGCATCGGATACTCTTTCTCCGAGAAATGCATGGACGACCGTTCCCCCCGTGAACTTTGTCTGTAATTCGTCCTGGTGGTCCAAAAGCTCAAACAAATCATCCGTAAAATCCACGGGAACATGGATAGAATTAGTGTAGAATGGCACATCATTTTGCTCATGCTGATTTCGTTCATTGGCTGCTTTTATATCTTTAAACCGCGTCTTATCTTTTTTAGCCAGCCGGAATGACGTTCCTTCGGCAGGTGTTGCTTCTAGGTTGTAATGGTTGCCTGTTTCTTTTTGAAACTTAATAATTTTTTCACGCATGAAATCTAAAACATCCAAAGCAAAAGCTTTTCCAGCCTTGCTCGTTATGTCTTGGTTTAAAAAATTCAAGCATGCTTCATTCATTCCGACTAGTCCAATTGTTGAAAAATGATTCTTCCAAAACTGCCCAAACCTAGACCTAATATCCTTCAAATAAAATGTTGTGTAGGGATATAAATTTGATGCTGTCAATTTTTCCAATAGTACCCTTTTGATTTCTAAGCTGTCCTTTGCAATATTCATCGTCGTCGATAGGCGCTCAAAAAACTCCTCCTTGGTTTTGGACAAATATCCAATCCTTGGAAGATTTATTGTCACAACCCCCACACTTCCCGTCAATGGATTCGCTCCAAATAGCCCTCCCCCTCGCTTTTCCAGCTGAGTATTATCAATTCTTAGACGGCAACACATCGAACGAGAATCATCCGGATTCATGTCCGAGTTAATAAAATTGGAAAAGTACGGAATGCCATATTTGCCGGTCATCTCCCACAATCCTTTCAAGTTTTCGTTATCCCAGTCAAAATCTTTTGTCAGATTGATTGTCGGAATTGGGAATGTCATGATACGTCCACGGGCGTCCCCTTCTCCCATAACTTCAAACAATGCACGGTTAAACATATCCATTTCCTGCTGGAAATCTGCATATTTTCCCTGCTTGAATTCACCGCCTATTATTATCGGTTCATTGGCAAAATGCTTCGGACAAAACAAATCGAGCGTTATGTTTGTGAATGGAGTTTGAAACCCTACGCGTGTAGGTACGTTGATGTTAAATACAAACTCTTGTAAAGCTTGTTTTATTTGGTCGAACGACAAATTATCATATCGAATAAATGGTGCCAGCAGCGTGTCAAAATTTGAAAATGCCTGTGCTCCAGCCGCTTCTCCTTGCAATGTGTAGAAAAAGTTTACCACCTGTCCGAGTGCCGTTCTAAAATGTTTCGGAGGATATGCTTCCGTTTTGCCGGGGACACCACAGAAACCTTCTTTTAACAAAGATGCCAAGTCCCATCCGACACAGTAAACTGACAATTGATTTAGGTCATGAATGTGAAAATCCCCAGACTCATGAGCATTTTTAATATGCGATGGGTAAACGCTATTCAGCCAGTAAGTCTGACTCAAGGCCCCTGACAAATAATGGTTTAGTCCCTGCAATGAATAGCACATATTACTATTTTCACGCACTTCCCAGTCTGTCCGCGAAATATACTGATTAATCTTGTCGATTTCCATTTGAATGGCGGAACTTTCACCTCGATCACGCCTGTCCCGAGCCAAGATGAACGCCTTTGCCGTTCCTTGATAAGGAGATGTAAATAATACTTGTTCAATAAAATTTTCAATTTGTTCGGTACTTGTAGGATTACCCCTATTATGTTCCCAAATCTTCGCTATAACTTCACGGGTCAGGTCCCAGGAACTTTTTTGACCGTATTCCCCCGTGGAATTTCCTGCTTCCATGAGAACTTGAAAAATTTGATTATGTAGAATTGCTTCCAGTGCAATTTCATTGGATGAACTTTTTGCTGGTCGTGGTATGGTAACCATAGATAAGCTCCTTCTAAACTAAAAATATTAAAACAAACCAAAAAATCCTACATATAGTAGAAAAATTACTGTAAAGTACTATATGTAGTAAAATGAGTTTGCCAACAGTTTTTTTTAAAAAATTTCCCCCTGAATTCAAAGACCATATTTCCGCTACTTTCGCCCCCTAATTTTCCTCAACTTTCAACCCATATCCTTTTTCGAAGGGGTGGAAATTTTTTTAGTACAGCACAATTTTTTAACCATCTTCATTGGCTTACTTTTTTATCTATGATAACATTTTTCCAATGCTGTTTGAGAATTTTTTCTACCTTTGATACCAGTCTATGCAAATATTATTTGACATAAATCCATGCAGTGTTTTGTTTTGACCCAAAGAGAGGGATCCTATGAAAAAAACGACATCACTGAGATCGATAAAATTGCGGCACCCTGATTGTCAGGTTGTACGCCGCAAAGGTCGAGTCTATGTGATTTGCAAAACAAATCCGAGGTATAAAGCCCGCCAGGGATAAATGGGAGGAAGGTAATAAAATGAAAGATGGAATTCATCCAGAAAAACATCCAGTATGCTTTATTGACGTATCAACCGGGAAAAAACTTATAACCATGTCGTCCATTCGTTCCAAGCAAAAAGATATCATCGAAGGCATCGAATGTTATGTCGTTTACTGCGACGTGACAGCAGATTCTCATCCGGCATATACCGGTGAAAGACGCCTAGTGGATACGGCAGGACGTGTTGAAAAGTTCAATCAAAAATTTTCCCGTATTCGTAAATAAACACCATAGCAAAAGATTGAGGCCGACTTAGCTCAGTTGGTAGAGCACCCGCCTTGTAAGCGGACGGTCATCAGTTCAAACCTGATAGTCGGCTCCATTTTATAGGTGAAGCTGTGGCCTTAATTTTTGCCGAGGTAGCTCAGCTGGTAGAGCAACGCATTCGTAATGCGTGGGTCGTGAGTTCGAACCTCATCCTCGGCTCCAGCAACAAAGCCGCATAAACACAGGCCTTGCGGGGAATGAAGGAAGCGTAAAACAGAACACCAAGAAAAGACCATTGTTTCAAGGTTGCTTCATTTTTTATGGTGTGCAAAACACATATATAACACTCGAGCAAAGCAAAAGAAAAGAAGTACCAAAAAGGGCAACAAATCATAGGATCAGTAAATTTTACACAAAATTAACAATTTTTTTCAATCGGCAAAAAGATCTTTACATTGTGGTCCCATGGACGCTACAATATTTAAAGAGTTACGAACCTCGGAACCGCTCAACCTCGGAAGCGGCAATGGCAACAATGCCAAGTATAAGCTATTAAATACCGAGGAAGCAGCAGAATTTCTTGGGATAACAAAATACACATTAATTAATTGGCTATCGACCAAGCGCTATCCCGGATTAAAATCTATCAAATTGGGAGGAGCTCGAAGATTCCGCGAGCAAGACCTGGCAGAGTTCATAGAATCACGGATATGCACGACCACCGTGGATTCCACGTCGAATCGGAATCAGAATCCGAATAGCAAGAATTTCAAACCATCCCGGGAGGGAGTTCTATGAGTGTAAATGGAAACGTACCTTCGTCGGGAGGAACGCACACCTACCTCACCCGGGAAGAAGCAGCGGAGT
>JAITBI010000001.1 GCA_031283685.1 Puniceicoccales bacterium
GAAATTCATGGAAACAAGCATAGCTGAGTATCGGGAAAAGACAGACGACGACATTGTTGCACAATTCACGGAAAGAATAGTGTGCGATGGGGATGCTAGGGAAATATTTGCAAATTTCCACGATGAGGGATTGGCCACAGAACGGTGCCTTGTTCCTGTAGAACCTGCCTTCGATGGAGAATGTGGCAGATGGCGGGAGGATGCCATACAAATAGCGGGATTGCTTGCTGCCATCAAAGAAGTGAACGCCGTCGATGGGTCATTGGCACACGGTGCCCGGTTATCCTAATCCAATACATTTCATAACAAACAGTCCAAAAGTTGTAGAAGCAGTCAGGCAATTTATTAATATAATAAACCATCGCACAGATGAAAGATTTGAAGATGGAAAAGAAATGAAGCTCCGAAGGATAAAAAACTTTTGTTTACGTATGTTTTTTGGCAAGTGTTTAAGTGTTTTAATTTCATAAAATTTCAAGGATCAAGGGGATGTAGGTTGTAAGAGTCAAACTCGTGTGCGACCATCTAGTTAATTCTTTGTGAATACGGCCACATTTACGCACATGGAGCCAAAGGGTGTCATTAAATTCTGGCAAACCGTATTACAAGATAGGCCCTATCCGATGGGCCGCGTTAAGATATAGGAGTTCCTGAAGTTTGCCGTTATCTCTGATATGGTCTGGTAATCTGCTCATGCAGGAGGGGTTGGAATTGGAAAAATCTGCCTGGATGGGCCGTAGGATCTTGCCGAAGAGGTTATCTTTTACTTCCCGCTGCCGGTTATCGAAGGAGCGTATGTATTCTCTGAGGGAAACGATGCTGTGGATGTTACTGTGCGGAAGGTGTTCCGATGGTACGTGCCTTCGCCGTTGAGTTATCTTGGAAGGTGAACGGTTTCCCCATCCATCCTCCTGTCCTACCGCACATAGTGGTTCTTATCAACCACGGTTCGTTGGTAAGTTATTGGCAAACATTGCTAGGGACACCAGCTTTTCACCAGTAACCGGGGAAAAGGCGTAATAGGTAGCAGCATGTTCGGATTCCTTCTTTATTTCCTCCAATAAAGACGTCTCAGATATATCCCTATCCCTTCCCATCCCCAGGATTAGGATAACCTTAGTAATCCTGAATGATCAAGTTGGAATTAAAAAATAAACACCAAATGTTTGCCATCAAAAGGCCAAATGTTTTTCTCCCTTGAAATTCTCATTATATCCATACCCCACAGGAAGAGAAACAAATGTTGCTTCCATGCTAATGATTTTTGTAAAAATTTTCGTAAGTTTTGTAAACATATGGAAACCAAGCTTTGTCGAGTAAATTTTTTTAAAAAAAGTTGACAAATCACTATAATCATTACAATCGTTCCAACTATGGGATATGCAATCAGTGATTTTTTCAAGGCATGGGGGTCTAACAAAAGGACTACGGCCAAACCGGTGGTGGCACTTATCTCCGACGAATATTTTTTCTTCGATGAAATCAAATTGCCCCAGGGATCTTTGCAAAAGGAAGAAATTAATAGCATGGCTCAAATGGCTATAGAAAGTGCCTTCCCCATGGATGACAAGAAAATATTTTCCGGTTTTTTTACAAATCGAGGCAAAAATTGTGTAACAATTTTTGTCGCTTCTAAAAATCGAATACTGTCGGAAATACCCAATCTAAAAACTTGCACCTATTGGCTCCCGGAAAGGTTTTGCCGGGAAAATGTCAAGAGTAGCACCATAATTAAGACCGATGAAAAGTGTGCCACTATTAGCGTCGATGGGGATGGCAGTCTAAAGATACAAGGGAAAAAACTCGATCTTTTCTCCGAGGATTTTTGGAATGCCGAAATGCACGAACAACAAGAAAAAACCATTGCCAGAACAACTGAAAAAATAAATGGCTGGTACAAAAAAATAATTTTTCCACTGATTTCCGTAACGTCCATTTTGTTCATGCTAGTAATTTCTCTGGTGGTGATACGCTCCTCAATTGAATTTCGACAGTCGACGTTAGTAAAAAAATGGCCTAAAATTACTCGAATAATTGAGCGTAAAAAATTGTATGACGAAATTTGCGCTTTTTCCGAGGGAAAAGCTTCATATTTTAAGCGACTAGATGAAATAAATAAAATTCGACCAGCTCAACTATTTTTTAGTCAATTTACGATGAATGGTCCTAAAGTCATGCAACTTGTTGGAATATGCGATTCGATCGCTACATTAAACCTATTTGTAGAAAATTTAAAAAAGGAATTCTCCATGCGGAGGGTGCCAACGCTAAATGTTTCTTCAACATCAAAGGGAACAACTTTTAATCTTCAAGTGGAGTATTTATAATTGTGAAAACAGATATAATCAGCACTTTGCAGCAATTTAAATTGTTACCGATAAAGCAAAAAACAATTCCCATTATTTTATTGGGACTAATATCTTTGGTGTTGGTATGCCTGTCAGTTGCTCTGGTATTATCCTTCCCCAAAAAAATACGGCAAGTACATTCCTTGTACGACGAACAAAAAATTTGGCTTTCACAGTCGGCTAAAATAGAAAAAAATTTAATCGCCTTTGCCAAATCTGGAACAGGCCATAAAAAACAAGATTTGCCAAAGATTATAGCTTCCATTGAAAAGATAGCAGTCAAAACTGGTGCTAATTATACACTTGTAGAGACAGAGAAGGGACATATTGAGCAGCTGGCGATTCATCGTTATAAGGTTTCATTCGACGGAACACTCCTTTCTGAACTGATTAAATTTTCTAACCGAATAGAGGCATTGGATAGCAATGTTGCCATATCAGAAATACAAATAAATGCACAAGGGCAACTGTTGAACGCATACTGTATTATTTCAATTTTGGATACGGAATAGGATAAAAACATGAAAAAGCACGTATTAGTATTTGTTCTTTTAATTTTGTGCATACGATTTGCGTATGCCGAAGAAGAAGCTTTTCAGGTCGAAAATCCCATAATAAAAAGTATTGCGCTATCGGATGCTCCATTATCTCAAGTCCTATATATTATAGAGGAGCTAACAGGCAAGGTAGTTCTGCAGGATAATCAACTGGGGAATATTCCAATAAGCTTGCAAATCCGAAAAGAAATTAGCAAAGAAGAAGCAATACGGGCTATAGAAAGTGTGCTGGCAATAAATCATATTGCGATAGTAGAACTTGGCGATGGGTTATTGAAAGCTGTTAGCACGAAGTCCGCACCCACACAGTCTCCATTCTTCATAGAAAATTCATTGTTAGATGTAGTTCCTAGTGAGAAGATTTGTTCTAAAATTTTTCAATTGCATTACTTGTCGGTTGATGAATTTTCAAAATTGATAACCCGCCTATTAAATCCAGGCGTGGCATCGACCATAGTATTTAGCGATTCTAATTCCATGCTAATAACGGATTCCATAGCCAATTTGCAACGCGTAGAACTAATACTTAGCAGGGTAGATGTTCCAAAACATTCTGTTCTTAATTCGAAAATATTTCGCATAAAACATGGTGACGCCAAAGAGATTGCTGATCTTTTGAATAAAGTTATCAAAGGGCAAACAAATACACGAAATAAGGAGTCGGATAACACTTCCGGTGGCTCTATGGAATATCAAAACATATTTGAAGATGCGTCATCTTTTCAGTTTTCAAAAAATTTGACCATTGAACATGACACCCGCAGCAATGCCGTAATTACCTGTGGAACTTCAAAAGATATTGAACTTGTCGAATCCATAATCAACCAAATAGATGTGTTACTGGATCAGGTCAGAATCGAAGTGGTTATTGCTAAGGTTACCCTTACGAAGGGACAGGCTTCAGGATTAGAGGTTTTGGGAATTAAAAATTCCCAAAATGGTCAGACAAATAACAATTTTAACCCAACAATAGACGTAAAAATTCCTAAAGCAGGTTCCATGGATCAAAACCCGTTTTCCATAGACGGTACCATAAAGAATTTTGCTTTGGATGTGGTTTTCAACAGAGCTCGCAGCGATTCCCATGTGAAAATCCTATCGGCTCCAACGGTTGTGACAACCCATAATCGGCAAGCATTGGTGAAAATTGTTGATTCTTACCCTATCGTAAAATCTGACATTTCCGATTCAAATGGAGCAGCCACTACGGCAATTAAAAGTACCATTGAATATAAGGATGTTGGCATCGAATTGCAGGTTAAACCACTGATCGGAATAAATGGCATAATACAACTTGAAATCAGCCAGAAAATTGAAGACAAAAAAACTGATATTAAAATCAATAACAACGATATGCCGATGATGTCAAAAAGTGAAGCCGTATCATTTGTGAGTGTATATGATGGAGATACGGTGATACTGGCCGGATTGCAACAAAAGAAGTACACAAATAACAGTGGTAAGTTGTGGTTACTAGGGGATATCCCTGTAATTGGAAATTGGTTGTTCGCTCCAAAAGGTACTGTTGAAGAAACCACGGAATTGATCATCTTTATCAAACCTACCATCATTTCAAACCCAGCGTATGAAGAAGTGTTTGCCAGGCAGATGCTCGATAAATCAGAATTACAGCCAGAAATCGAACACTATAACAAAACTGGGAAATTTTCCCCAGGCGTGCAATTTCCCCAAAAAACATTGGAAAACCCGCCCGTTGATCACAACATTAGACCTTCTAAGGAAGATAATTCAGGCGATGGAGATCAACCGGAACCACCCATAGAAAAGGAAATAACGGCTGCCAGGGTATCTAATCCTGAAGCAAATGTCGTTGAAAAACACAGAAAGCCTTTGATCAATAAAAAGCAAGGTAGTAAAAAATTTCGTTATATCAAATTGTAAAGGAGGAACACTATGCAATTAACAAAACTAGTATTAGTTCTTGCGGCGTTTTTTCCACCATATCTTGTAGGCGAAGATTTTGAGTCACTTATAGCAAACTCTCCGTTTGTTGGTGGACAAACCTTATCGCTTACTAGCAAACCAAAAAAGAAGGCAGTTGATGATATTGATATTCATTACGAACTACGAGGAATATTAATTAGAGATGGCGTTAGGTTATTTAATATATATAATCCAACAAACAATAAAAGTGAATGGGTCAGGCAGGGAGATAGTCGTGCTCCAATGATGATAGATTCCTTTGATGCTCAAAGCAAAACGTTATATTTTCACACATCCGATGGAAAAAGTTTTTCAGTTAAACTGAAAAATACTTTAAATAACTTAAATGGACTGGGTATTACCTTTAAATAATCCACAAATTGTAATGGAGAATTAAATTTTATGGATATTCTTTCTGAAAAATTATCCGAGTTGGGACAAGAAAATTTTGATAAGATTATGGCAGCACCTGTCCAAAGACGTGCAGAAGTTTTAGCAAAAACACTGTGCTGCGAAAATGAAAAACAAGCAATTACTTGGTTAGCCGAAAATTTAGAAATTCCATTCCTAGAACAATTTCAATTCGATAAATCATACATAGACATATATCCTTCAGAGTTTTTAAACACCTATGGAATCTTGCCAATTACCGATGTGACAGGTGAAGGTAAATTTTGTATAATAAGCTGTTGGCCATTGGAAAAAAAAGTTTGCCGACAAATCGAAGTGTTTTCTGGACACTATCCGGAAGTATGCCTAGGAATACCATCCGAAATAATGGGAGAATTGAGTATCCACTTTGGTCTTCGTTCTGCAAATGAAAATTTTGTTGACGTTACAACGCAACAAGGCGATAAAGATGAAGATGAAGCAGCTGTTGTGAAATTTGTAAATGACGTTATTCGTCGGGCATTAAAATCGCGGGCTACGGACATTCATTTCGAACCACAAAGAAATTTTTTGCAGGTAAGATATCGGATAGATGGTGATTTGGTTGCCGTACGTGTCCCTGATAATTTGGTGAAATTTCAGGCGGCCATCATTTCACGCATAAAAATTATGGCATCACTGAATATTTCAGAAAAACGTCGGCCGCAGGACGGTAAAATTTCATTCAGGGATGGTAATGACATCATCGATATTCGCATATCTACACTTCCTGTTGTACATGGAGAAAGTATCAGCCTTAGGCTATTAAGACAGGGAGGTGATGCTCCGGTCTCTCTACGTGATTTAGATATGACAGAGTATCAATTTAAAGTAGCAGAAAAAGCATTAAGCAAGCCGCATGGAATAGTTTTAGTTACCGGTCCAACGGGTTCAGGGAAATCAACGACGCTTGGTGCTTTTCTACGCCACGTTTATTCCCCAACGACCCGACTAATAACCGTTGAGGATCCCGTTGAATATGAAATCGCCGGTGCTAACCAAGCACAAGTACACGCAGAAATTGGACTAACTTTTGCTAGCATATTGCGTTCCATATTACGTCAGGATCCTGATGTTATTATGTTGGGAGAAATTAGAGATTCCGAGACTGGAGACATTGCAATTCGTGCGGCAATTACAGGACACTTAGTTCTGAGCACTCTACATACAAATGATGCGGTTGGATCCATAACTCGATTAAAAGATATCGGCATAGAGCACTACATGATTGCGTCTGCCATAGAAATGGTATGTGCTCAAAGGCTTGTCCGCAGGTTATGCCCACATTGTGCAAAGGAATCAGAAGAATTCAACACGCCAGATGAATTGGAAAAATTGCACTCCCTTTTTAATGTTCCAAAATTACCTGCCAACACAAAATTAATGGAAGCTGTGGGATGCGAACATTGTAATGGTACTGGATTCCGTGGCCGGATGGCAGTTTTCGAAACCCTTGGTATGAATGAAAAAATTCACGAAGCCATTGTCAATAATGCATCGGAATCTGAAATCCGTGCCATTGCTGTCGCCGACGGAATGACACTTTTAGCTCAAGATGCTTTCCTACGCGCATGCCGAGGATTAACTACAATTGGAGAAGCGATACAACTAATCCCATAGTTACTTAGAGTGTTCTACTGCACCTTTTATCTTATTTTTTCACTTATACTTTTTTGGCCTTCCATGCATGATCCTCATTTTATGAAGAGGATGCTACTTTTGCATTATTTGTAACATTTGTCCATTTTTGAACAGTGTTACCGCACGTGTACTTTCAGATACGGCGATGGCAATACATTCGGCCACGCTTGATATTGATGCTGCGGCAGTATGTCTTGTTCCAAATCCTCCAGGCATAACAACATTATGATTTGGTGTATAAATTAATGTTCCTGCGGATTCTATTATACCATCGCCACGGATTACAAAGGCTCCATCTATTAAAGAAAATTCCTTGATGGTTTCATCCATAAATGGATTGAAAATGTTTCGTTCGGATTCTGGATAGCCATAGAATGGGTTACAAACGAGCGGTTTCATGAACAGAGAAATTTTGCTGATGTCTCCAATGACAAATAGACAACCAACGGCTTTCCCTTCCCGTCCTTCGATGGCAATTTCCGTGGCAATTGATAGCACGCGTTCTAATACCTCGGGTTTTATGTCATCTTGTAGAAATTTTGTGTCGGAAGAAATGACCTGACAAAACTCCCTTTGAACATCGACTATGAATAATGTATCCAAAACATTTGGAATTGTGTTACTCCCAATGCAGCAAATTTTTGCATCGTAAGGGATGATTTTCTTCGCCACACCTAGTAAAATTGTTCCCCTAAAACCGCGAATCCAGTTCGTTGGTATCACATTAACGCGGAACTCCACATGGGTATTATAGATAATGCTGCTCGAATCAGACTCGCTTTGTATGACGTTTACTAGCCCTAGCCCGCTAAAAATTTCCTCTATGTCAATGTTATTAAGATCAATGTTGCCAAATAACATAATATTTGTACATTGCGACTGTCGCGCAATTTCTACGGCATTTTTCAGAAAAATTTCATTGGGATCTACTTGGACAAATTTGACCTTTTTGTTGGCATTTTTTAACAAATCTATCAGAACAGCCTTGAATTCTTCAAATGTTTCTACCTTCTGTAATGGCCCAATAACCGACAATTTTTGGAAAAAATTTACTAAATTGGCAATGATTTTTAAAAAATTGTGCTCTCTTTTCGACACTAATAGCAAAACAATAACACGTGCACGTTCTTCTATATTTGCGAAATCATACCTTATGCCATTTCTGGACCACCCAATGCATATTTCATAGGGACATGAAAAGTCTAAACGCAAATGAGGAATAGCGATCCGATTTCCTATGTAGGACGTGTTTTCGTTTTCCTTGGCCTCCAATTCCGAAACAATTTCATCGACACTTCCTGTAAAACTACTAGCCGACAATATTTCACTTATAGCATCTTTAAAAGATGAACTGGATAATTCTATAATAGAATCGTAATTAAAATAATGACCCAAGCTCATTGTACATAACCTGCTTAGCAGTGAACAGAATTTCTTAAAAATTTAAAGATAAATATATCAAACAATTTTTGTGGTACCAAAATTATGGTGCGTTGCTATAATCTTTCAAAGATTTACGATGTTTCATTGAAAAAATACACCTTCACATGGTCGTTTCCTGCTGAAGGATTCCCAGTGCCTTTTTAAGACCTGCAACCTACATGCTCCAGTTCGTTTTGCGCATATCTCCTTCGGAAGTAAAGGTTTCGTACATTTTGAAAACATTTGCCAGAGAAAATGGAATGTGTCCCCTATTGGCTAGCGATAGGTACTGGCTGAGCAGGTCTTTGTAATCTGGATGAACACAATTATTGATAATTTCTTGAGCTCGTTGGCGAGGATCTTTTCCCCGCAGATCCGCTATACCACATTCGGTTACTATAATTTTTACGGAATGTTCCGACTGGTCCACATGACTGCAAAAAGGCACAATGCTGCTAATCTTGCCATCTTTTGCCGTAGACTTACATGCAAAGATGGAAATTTGCGAATTCCTAGCAAAATCGGCAGCTCCCCCAACTCCATTCATCACATTGCTTCCTAAAACATGAGTACTGTTAACACTACCACAAATATCAACCTCTAGGGCTGTATTTATTGAAACAAGTCCAAGGCGTAAAATGATTTCTGGGTGATTGGATATTTCCTGGGGCCTCAAAATTAAACGTGTTTTAAAAAAATCGTAGTTGTCGTAGATTTCGCTGAGGCATTCCGAAGTCACGGTCAAAGCTGCTCCGCTTGCGAACAATATGTTTCCAGATTTTATGGCTTCTATGACAGAATCTTGCAAGACTTCGGAATACATCGTGTATGGTATGATCGACGTTTCCGTCGACATCGCTTCTAGCACAGAATTTGCCACATTACCTACGCCCGACTGGACTGGAAATTGCGGAAGAATACGGCCACTGCGAATTTCATTGGATAGAAATTTTGCAATATTCTCCCCAATGCGGTTGGTGTCTTTGTCTGAACTCGAAAATGCTTTTACCTGGCTGGGAATGCTGGTTCGAACGATGCCGATGATCTTGGCCGGATCAACTTTTATCGTTTCCGTGCCAATTCTATCCCGAACAGTTACCAATGGGATTGGTTTAGTATGGGGGACCAATTCTGTCTCGTAAATATCATGTAATCTACGGATTTTTTTCGGATGATATTCGTTTAATTCGACAGCTATTTTTTTTGCATGGCGGCAAAAGGTCGGGGCCACTCCTATGGCAGTGGTAAAAAGAATTTCTCCAGAATCGGAAATATCAGCCGCTTCCACGATGGCCAAATCTATTTCGCCAAATATTTTCTGTTTTACCTGTTGGGCATAATGGGAAATGTGTATATCGCAATAATGCACTCTACCCTCATTTATTAGATTGCGAATGTTAGAATCTGATTGATATGGAACCCTAGAAATTATTGCATCTGCCCGTGCCAAAGCACCATCGACGTCATCCCCCGTTGATGCTCCGGTCAAAACATGAATCTTAAAAGGTTTACCGGCAACATGTTCCTCTTCCGCTTTTTTAGCAATGGCAGATGCACTAACTTTGGGGGTACCAGCAGGAGTAAACCCTCCAAATGCAACACGATCCCCATTTTTTACAAAATTCGCAACGTCATCAGCTGTTATTTCTTTCATGGAAATGGATATATCTTGGAGTTTTACTTTTGTCACACTTTTTCGTAAAAAATTCTAAAAGGGAAATCTATTTTCAACTTTCTCCCTAATTATCTGTTGAATCGAAAAACGGTAATGTCTCCATCTTTGAATAGGTATTCCTTTCCTTCCAGGCGAATTTTCCCAGCATCACGCGCGCCTACCCATCCGTGATGGGAAACAAACTCGTCATAGTCAATTACTTCAGCCTTTATGAATCCTGCTTCAAAGTCGCCATGTATGATCCCAGCACACTGGGGGGCTTTTAACCCTTTTCGAAATGTCCACGCTCGGGTCTCATCTATTCCAGTTGTGAAGAAAGAAGCAAGATCCAGTAAGGAATAAACATTGCGTATTAGCTGGGAAACTCCACTGTGTTCAACCCCATATTCCCTTAAAAACTTCTCCGCCTCTTCGGAAGAAAAGTCACACATGTCCGATTCCATTTGTGCACATATCACGCAGCTTGATGCGTTACCATATTGTTTAGCATAAAAGTTTACCGCCTTAACAAATTTATTATTCTCTATTCCCGTAAGCATGTCATTTTCATTAACATTACACACAAAAAGTACCGATTTGGATGTCAGTAAATTGAACATTTTCATGCGCAATGACGTATTACCGTCAACCTCAAGAGACATGGCGGGATTGCCGCCGTTGAGGTGTGCCAATACAAGACGTAGCAATTCAACATTCTCCTTAGCCTCCCTGTCATTGCCTTTTGCCCTCTTCAAGTTTTTTTCAAGTTGATTTTCGACGGACTGCAAATCTGCCAATAGAAGTTCGGTATTGATAATATCCATATCCCTTACGGGATCAACATTTCCCGTATTGTGGGAGATATTTGAATCTTCAAAACAACGGACCACGTGGACTATGGCGTCGACCTCACGGATATTGGCTAAAAATTTATTCCCGAGACCTTCTCCCTTGCTTGCGCCTGCGACCAAGCCTGCTATGTCAACAATTTCAATGGCTGCCGGGACGATTTTTTTACTTTTTGATAGTTCCGCCAATCGTTGCAACCGCATGTCTGGCACTTCTATTATTCCCACATTTGGATCGATGGTGCAAAATGGATAGTTTTGAGCTTCCGCTTTTCTTGACCGTGTCAAAGCATTGAACAATGTACTTTTCCCCACATTTGGAAGACCAACTATGCCAGCCTGTAACATGTCAACTGCAACATCTCTTCGCCATTGGATATCAACCTAGGAACCCTCGTTGCAACGTTTTTCTGCGACATTGCATAGGGAAATACTTTGCCATGCAAGTTCGCGTATATCAAACAATGAAACAGTAAAGTCATAGACAAATCCTTTGATCTTACCCTCCAAAAGTGGCAGTTTTTTTAGGGAAAACATAGCATTATTTACCGCTGCCATGACGTTTTTAAAATGGCAGACGGCTAATACATATTCACAGGAATCAATGCTGGCAATTCCACCAAACATTTCTTTCTGCATGGTATTCATCAGCTTTGCAAAATACCAACAGGTGGTAACCTCCAACGGTTTCCACTCGGCGACAAGGATATCCCAGATTTTTTCCATGAAGAAAAATATGGCTTTTGATGCAATATAAACTGGATTTCTGTGGAAAGTTACAATTTCAACACTATTATCGTCATCAAGCCTATTACTTGTGAAAATGATCTTTTTCCACTGCATAGCAGTGAAAATTATGTCGAGGTGATTGGAAATATGTCTAGATTCAATGAGAAGCTCGAAAAGCTTGCCGGTTTCCGTATCTATTGCGGCGAGATAGGAATGCCATTCTTTCTCCTTTAACGAAAAAGGATAACCTTCATTGTTCTCTTCCGACAGAAAATATTTCTCAAGATTCATCCAATAACCTGATAGTTCATCATGAGAACTTTCATTTTTTTAGCAATAAAATTAAATTTGAATATCCATTTTATAACCATTGAAACCGTAAAAATGTCACCGAATAATGACTAGGAACCATTTTGGTGGGATTTGAAGATTGTTTTCAAAATTTATGCATACTTTTTATGTCGTACATTTATGAATATTCAAATATTGCCGGTTGGTGGAAACTTTCTAGCATGGGGTCCATGGAAATTTCTCTATGTCTCAGCGTCGGTGAACTTGTAGGTCGCCCCAATCGATTTATTTTTGAAGGAATGGTTGAGGGACAGTCACAACGATGGCATTGTCCAGTAACAGGAAAGATTGGGATGGTGGATAATTTCCAGGGGATGCCATGTCTCTTTACACCGGCAGCCAATACGGAAAAGCGGAAAACTCAGGGAACAGTTGAAGCTATTTCGCTGAATCATGGGAAAAATTGGATCGGAATTAATCAAAATCGTATCAATGGATGGGTTGAATCTCTACTGCGCCAAAACGCCCTATCCGCAATGATCAACACGGAAGGATGTTCCATATGCCATGAGATTAGGGTAGGTGAATCCCGCATTGATATAATGGTGGATAACGGGGGAACTTTTACTTTTTTAGAACTTAAAACCCCAATCCATGATTTGCTGTTATCTTCCGGAGATACTTTTTCGCGACCATCATCAGAATCCTACTTCGACCGGGGGCTGCGGCATTTTAAAACCCTTGCTAAATTGGCCAAGGAAGGACATCGGGCCATTGTCGCCCTTTGCTTCATGTACGACGCTGTGCCATTTGATCCGCCAAAACGGGATAAATGGAATGCCAAAATTATTGATACCATTGGGGAAGCCACCGCCAACGGCGTGGAGACCTGGCAAATCAACCTTAAAATTTCCCAACATTCCCTGGCAGTTAGCCTATGCATGCGAACATTCCCAGTTTATTCTTCCGGGTGAAACGATTATCGAGTATCTTGGGCCATATTCTTTTGGAGTACCCTGTTTTTTCCTCTCTTTTCTAAGCCCCTTCCCAGCTTTTTTAAGCCCAGAGTTAGGACTCCTAAGAGAAGGGCTAAGACGGCGGGGCATAGAACCATGCATCCCCTCCGGTACCCGTAAAAAAAAGATTGATTTGTGACAAAAAAATGTAATGTAAAGTAACAGAAAAAAGAGACTAAGATGAAATATGAAAATTGCACTAACCATTACTAAAGAAACAGAAAGTGAGATTCTACGAAAAGCTCCTGAATGTAAAAATGGGCACACCATTCAAGTAACAGATACAAAAGGGCAAAATATTTCAATTGTCGGCGCAAAGAAAGGAGGGATTGAAGGCGGTGCAATTATTTCTTTAAAAAACCATCGGGGAATCATGTCTAGGGCAAGCTCATCGACAACAGAAACGAAATATGTCGCCAAAGTGATGTTTGGGGATAATAACATTCAAGGGAGCCATTATCTCGCATCAAACGCTAAAAGTGTATTAAGATCTTGGTGGAGCAGAAGAACACTGGAAGAAATCAATACATCTGTAGTACAAGAATTTGCAGCGTTAAAGCTTGCTAAAATTTTAAATCCAAACATAGTGCCGGACGCTAAACTGGGATGTGTGAAAGAAGATGGTGGCAAAGAACGGTTTTTTCTGATGACGAAAGTGGCTGGACAAAAAGAAGGAGAAAAGTTTGAAACATTTGATAAGGCTTCTCAGGCCGAAGTTCCGAAAGACATATGGCAGTCTGCTTTTGCCATATCTGTTGGACTGTTAAATGATCAAGATGTGAACAAGGGAGATAACATAGGCGTGGTGTTTGATGCCCAAGAGAGTAAGCGCTTGTGCTTGTTTGATTTAGGGCACCCAACACCGGATAAGTTTGAACTAACCCCAAAAACTTATTTGCCGCAATCTACAAACTTGCTTGCCGACGTATTACTATGGTTGATAAATCTTTTCGTTTCGGCAAATAATTTACCTTTGACTTTTACCATGGTTCCCGACATAGAAAAACAATTATCCCCGCAGGAAAGAAAAGAAGCACTTGAAATGGTCTTAAAAAAGAAAGGTGAAATTTTCCAAGAGCTTGACAATATGGTAAAAAGACCGAGTAGTGACCATTTTTCTCAGCAAGCAATTCTGGACCTGAAAAATAGAATCGAAAATCGCATGGCATATTTGGAAAATTTGTTGCATCCAACAACCGAAAGTGGTAAGCACCAAACTAAAAGTACTGTCATTAGAACGAATGTTCCCTGGTTTTTATAAAATCAAACGGTTCCGATGGTAGCAAAGGAACACGTTACTCTTGTAGAACTGCTTCTATGAAGCTTACAAATAATGGATGGGCCGCCGTTGGCTTGGATAAAAATTCCGGATGAAACTGCACCGCAACGAACCACCTATGTGCACAAAGCTCCACAATTTCCACAAGGTTTGTCTGGGGATTACGGCCCGCTATTTTTAAGCCATTTTCAGTAAAAAGTTTTTCGAATGCCGGGTTAAATTCGTACCTATGCCGGTGTCTTTCCGCTATCTTTTTAGATTGATAGGATTTCATTGCGATAGTATCACGCACCAATTCGCAATCATATAAGCCCAACCGCATCGTTCCTCCCTTGTCTTTTATACTTTTCTGATCATCCATTAAAAATATTACCCTGCTGGGACTGTGGGCGTCGAATTCTTCGCTGGTAGCGGTGGAGATATTTATCACATGTCTTGCAAACTCTATCACCGCTATATGCATGCCGAGGCATATTCCAAAATATGGAATGTTATTCTCCCTGGCATATTGAGCTGCCAGAATTTTCCCTTCCGTTCCACGATCCCCAAAACCACCAGGGATCAAAATCCCATCCAGTGATTTCAGTATCTTTGTCCCATGTTTTTCCAAATCTTCGGCATCGACGGCAACCGTTTCAATCTTACAATTGTTCGCTATGCCAGCGTGTGTTAATGCTTCAAAAATGGACCTGTAGGCATCCTTTAGACTCGTGTATTTGCCAATTAGGCCTATCCGGACAGACTTTTCAGCCGTAGACAAAATTTTGATAATTTTTTGCCACTTTGAAACATCACAGTTTTTTTGTTGGAGACCAAGATATTCGAGGACGATACCATCAAGGTTCTCTTCGTGCAAAACAACGGGAAGCTCGTAAATCGATAGTCGTAAATCACGCTCTTCAATTACACATCGTTTTTCAACGTTGCAAAACATGCTAATTTTATCGCGAATTTCAGAAGGGATGTTAATTTCTGACCTACAGATCAAAATGTCGGGCTGAATACCTATCTCCCGAAGCTTGGCAACACTTTGTTGGCACGGTTTAGTCTTCAATTCCCCTGCGGGATGTAGGTAAGGGACTAACGCCATGTGCAAAAAAAGCACATTGGATTTGCCAACATCCATTGCCATTTGCCGCATTGCCTCTATGAATGGTAAGCTTTCTATGTCACCGACTGTGCCCCCGATTTCCGTTATCAAAATATCACAATTCTGAGCACCACGTTTAAATTTTTCTTTTATTTCATCGGTAACATGCGGAATAACTTGGACGGTTTTGCCTAAAAAATCTCCATGCCTTTCCTTTTGCAGGATAGAAGAATAAATTTGCCCTGCCGAAATACTATTTTCCTTCGACAATTTCGTCGAAGTGAATCGTTCGTAATGGCCAAGGTCGAGATCCGTTTCAGTACCATCGCCTAAAACATACACTTCACCGTGTTGGAATGGGCTCATTGTCCCAGGGTCAATGTTTAAATACGGATCAAATTTTTGCAGCTTTACCTTGTATCCATGGCATTCGAGCAATGCTGCCAATGCCCCGGCCGTTAGTCCCTTCCCCAGAGAAGACACAACTCCACCGGTAATGAAAATGTACTTCATACTGTCGCAGTCTGGGGATTTGGGGCTTATCACACAAGCAAAATATGACGGTAGCCTTCCGCACCTGCTTGAAAAACCATTTATACTCCGCATGAAAATTTCACGGCTAAGCCCTTTATGATGGATTTTTGATCCTGGTAATGCTGAGTGATTTCATCGAAAGCTGACGAAAACAACGCTTGAAAGCCTAGCAATTTGGACAGTTTATATTTCAAGACCAACGAAATTAGCTTGGAAAGATACCATGTGTTTTGAGAAAAAACATTAAATGTAGTTTTAAAAAGGTTTTCCATGTGGAAAAATTTTGAAGCATAGGTAAAATCGTTCTTGGAGAAATTGTGGCCTATAACTTTTAGATGTCCTAGATCCATCAATGTTCGAAGCTGTATTAATGTCCTGTTTCTCGATTGCAAGGCAGAAAGTAGTGCCCTAGCGTCGGTGTTGTGGAAAAAGTATCTATCTATGGACTTGAATGTTTCGTCCAGGTTATTCTCAAAAAACTTCTCCATTGGTTCGAAAAAATTTCCAGTGTCATAGTCGTCGGTCAATGATAAAACATCGTCCCGGCATATGGTTTTTCGATCGAAGGTATAGGCTGACAATTTGTTGATCTCCTGTTCCCATAATCTTGAATTATTTCCACACTTCGATTGTAGTAGTTCAACAGCATCAGGATCTATGGCCATTCCGTTGTTATTGGCGAACTGTTCGATGATATTTGCCCCAGCATTGGAGTCGATATCAATGCTTTCAGCGGCAGCCAATTGAATCAGATCTTTGAAAATCTTCGTTCGCCTATCAACCTTGGCCGTGGAAATTACCACCTTTTTATCGTGGGCAGACTTTGTACTTTCCAGAAGGGAGAGAATGAGACCCTTTTGGTCAGTTGACGGAGAGGGTTCTCCTAAGAAATAAGCGCTGCGCAGCCATACCGTTTGGTTTTCAGGAAATAGAGATAGGGTGTCTAAGAAAGAAATGGCATTGCCTATGTCCCTGGAGAGATCATTGGCTTCATCGAATGTAAAAATTTCACCCTCGCCATCGCATAGGGAGTTAAATATAACACGAGCGCGACGATCTACTAGGAAATCGTCGCTACCATAAACAAAAGTCACGCTTTTGTTGTTGTTTTGCATTATTTACTGATTTCGCGCAATTCTGCCGGCGTAATATCATTCATCTTTTTAGTAATGAATGTTTTTATCTTGGCATTTGCACCGTTAATTGCTTTTTCCACGGCACTGGCTGGAGTTCCACTTGCGAACTTCAAGTTTTTGATCAAACCATCTCCTTGAACTTCCACATGTATGCCACCTTCGTCGTATTTTTCAGTATATGAACCCAATTCCTTTTGCATGGCTTCCATGCCATCCTTCATTTGGGTCATGCTTTTCAGCAATTTTTCCATGTCTTCCATCTTTATCCTTTTGTTATTTTTTTGTTATTTTCCCATGTGGTGGAGTAACAATTCCACCGGAAATTATAAGTTTCATCCCATCGGTCACAGACATTTTAAGTTCGGTGACATTTCTTTTTGGGATGACCAGCAAAAAGCCACTGGTGGGGTTTGGCGTTGTCGGAACAAACACACTAACGACTGGTTCTCCTATTTTATCCGATACTTCACCTTCAAATTTACTGGACAAAAATCCTACGGCATAGCTCCCCTCCTTGGGGTATTCGATGAGAACGGTTTTACTAAAAGCCGCACCCTGATTTGCTCCAAATGTGTTGATTACCTGTTTGACCGTTTTATAGACCGTATTAATAAGTGGGACATGGTTTATGAGTTTTTCCGTTAAACCTATGATCATTTTCCCAAGAAATAATTTCGACAGAAACCCAACGAACACAATGATAATGATTACCAGACAAATGGAAACAGCATTTATTACAAAATACATGGTGGATGTGTTTCGAACACTAGCATTCATCCAACAAAACAATACCCTACTGGCCGGAGCCCCGATGTAACGCAGCATTAAATCTATGAAAAATAGCGTTATGCCAATGGGAAGAATCAAGACAATGCCAGTAATAAAAGACTTTCTAAGCAAGGCTAACATTAAAATATGGAACATTATAATACAAATGCTGCCAAGATTGGCAACTGCAAAAAGGAAATTTTTATAAAATCATTGCTAACATGGTTGTTTACAGGCTATACCTTGGGCTTTTGACCCTCAGAATCTACAAGATTACTCTTCAAAAGATCAATGGGTTCTTTTTCCTCAATCGGAAAAACTTCTACCCTTGAATCTTTGGCAGGAGCAAGGTAAAATCACTCCTTTTGCCATCGAAGAAGTGGTTATTCTTTTAAGTTAACTCTTGATGAAAACGTGGGAATTTGTACTTTAGGATAAAAATGGACCTAAAAAAATTTTTGGCAGACTATGTTACATATCAAAGTGTGTCATCGGATTTCACCTTGGAGAATGGCATGGCTGGTGCCCGCAAATATTTAATAGGTTTTTTTAATGATTTGGCAATCGAAGCTCGGGAAGTAAAATTTGGGAAACATGCCGCCATTTTTGCTAAAACGGCCCAAAAGTCTGACAAACCGACCATTTTAGTCTACGGACACTATGACGTTCAACCGGCTGATGATGTGGAACTATGGACAAGCGATCCCTTTATTTTAACCGAAAAAGATGGCCGTTGGTATGCTAGAGGAGCATCGGATAACAAAGGCTGCCATTCTGCAGTTCTAGTTGCGATTCATGATTTGATGACTACAAAACGAGAACTGCCGGTTAATTTGAAGTTCATACTGGAAGGGGAGGAAGAAATTGGTAGCTGCAGCATGCCACAATTTCTACGCAGCATGAAAGATGAATTGACTGCCGACTTTGCCCTCGTTGTAGATACTTGTTCGCTGGACAAGGGAAATATCGTCATCACAACAGGGTTACGCGGAATAGTCGGATGTGAAGTGAAACTAAAAGGGCAGGACCATGATTTGCATTCCGGGTACGGCGGATGCTTATTAAATCCCATAGGGGCACTTGTTGATCTTTGTTCAGTCTTGCATACCACTGAAGGGCTTGTCAATGTTCCCGGGTTTTACGATGAAGTTGCCCCTCCCTATGACTGGGAGCGGGAACAAATGAAACATTTACCGATGCTGAATGATGAACTCAAGGAAAGCCTTGGCATAAAACATTTCAAACTTCCCCACGGCGATTTTTCTGCCGCCGAAACCATACGATTTTTACCAACACTGGAATTCAATGGTATTAGGGGAGGATTTCAGGGAACGGGGATAAAAACGATAATTCCAAGTTATGCGTCCGTCAAAATATCCTGTCGTTTGGTTCCCAATCAAAATGCCGAAAAGATCAAAAATTTATTGGCTGAAACGATTACCAATCTCTGTCCCAAGGAAATGGCATTGGAAATAAAATTTGAACAGACCTCGAATCCATATTTATTCGATGCGCACGATGACAAAAATGAAATGCTTTCCAGAGCGACAAAAATCGCTGAAGATGGTATTAAATCTACATTTGGCAATCCTCCGCTCTATTTACGGGAAGGCGGGAGCATAGGATTGGTTTCAATGCTTAAGGAAATATTAGGCATCGACTCCCTACTTATTGGGTTATCTACGGCCAAAGATAATATCCATGCCCCCGATGAAAGTGTAGAAATTGCAATGTTGGAAAGGGGGAGGAATTTTTTTAGGGAATTTTTTTCCAAATTCTAAAGTTAGAAGGCATGCGAACCATTACCCATTTTCACAGATTGAGGAACAATCGCATAAAAATGTTTTATATGCTAGCAGTGCTAGTATTTGCCTACCTAATCTGTGGACTTTTCTATCGTCAAATTATTCAGCATAGATATTTCCTCCAGAAGGAAAATCGTCAAAATTCCCGGCGAATCGTCATACCCGGCATGCGAGGGAATATTTACGACAGAAATGGCATATTGTTGGCAGGACATAGAAGTATTTTTTCCATTAATCTATATTTGCATGAATTACATGATGAATTCAGAAAAGCATACCTAAAACGTGCAAATGCTTTGCGACAGAATAATGTTAAATTTAACGCAAAAAAGCTACGCCGTGATAGCAGGGTCGATGTTATCAAAAAATACCTAGATGCCATCAATGAAACGACAGGAGCGAACTACGTAGTTTCAGGCGAGGCAATAGAAAAGCATTTGGCTCAAAAGTTTTTGTTACCTATGAAGATCGATGGCGATGTTTCCCAGGCGGTCTATGAAAGATTAATGTATGTTCTGCCGAAAAATTCTCCCGTGCAGCTATCCATGGACGAGGTAAGGTATTATCCGTATGGAGATTTTGCATGTCACGTCATTGGACATGTGGCGATGGATGAGTACCGTGGACAATCTTCCGGAGAAAAGATTAAAACATTTACTACCAAATGCCAAATGGGAAAATCAGGGATCGAACTAGGAGCAGACAATGTTTTGCATGGGATACCCGGCTATGAATTATGGCAGATTGATACCCTTGGAATGGCGAGAACTTTGCTAAAATCTGAAAATCCTAGGCATGGTAATTCCATACGGCTTAGCATCGATAAAAATTTACAAGATGTGGTCGAAGGTGCTCTCGGGGATAATCGGGGCTGTGCAATTGTAATGAATGTGCGAAGCGGTGAAATCCTGGCAATGGCAAGCAAACCATCCTACGACATAAATTTGTTAGTTCCAAAAATTTCCCATGATGCCTATAATCAGATAACTTCAAAAGGTAGCTGGTTGAATTTGGCAACCCAGGGGAAATTTCCCCTGGGTTCCGTGTTTAAACTAGTTTCGTCCATAGCATTTTTACAGTCCGGTGAAGTGCTAAGAACAGATTCCGTTTTTTGTTCAGGAGTAACGGAAGTTGGTGGTAGGAAATTTACCTGCAAAAATCATACAAGCAATATTGACATAACATTTAAGGACGCCATCGCAAGAAGCTGTAACACTTTTTTCTATGAAAATGCAAGGAAGGTAAAAAAGGATAGGCTAATTAAGACCGCAATTGAACTGGGTTTTTCCGAAAAAACTGGCATTGAATTACCCCATGAAGGTAAAGGTTTTGTTCCAACCGAAGCGTGGAAAAAAACTCGAGGTTTCGGAAGTTGGGTGTGCGGAGATACCCTTAATTTATCAATAGGCCAAGGATATTTGCTTGTTACTCCCATTGAGGTTTGCTGTTTTACTTCTTCAATTGCGGCAAACAGACTGCGAACAAAACCGACAATTTTTTTCAATGGGAACTGTGGCAATCTGCCCAATCACCTATCTCTTGGTCTAGATGAGATGGATTACAATTTCCTAGTCAATGCGATGGTCGAGGTTGTAGAAAATCGATCGGGTAAACATGCCAAAGTAGAAAATTTAAAAGTTGCAGGAAAAACGGGAACAGCACAATTCTTCGACCATGGAGAAAAAAGAAATCTGGCATGGTTCACTTGCTTTGCTCCCGTCGGCGACCCTGAAATTGCCGTTACCATCATGGTCCAGGAAAAAAGTAAATATGACTCCTACTGGGGAGGAACAAAAGCCGCTCCCATAGCAAAAAAAATCGTTGCGGAATATTTTACGAAGAAACAAATTTCCATCCCCAGAGATGCTTCTCTGTGAGCTATAATCAACTAATAATCCACCAACATGGTCTATCATTTTATTGCAACGGTTTATTTTTCGCTAGGATTTGAATGACTTTATTTCCCCTTTATACTTTTTAGTGATACGGGAAAAAACTGAGAGACTTCCCGAGAAAGGAGATTTTTCCCTCCATATAGAAACTCCTGACCAAAACTAAAGCTAATACAATCTCTCCATGACACTGCGAGTTAGAATGATGCCACCATGTCTTTTTAAGTCAAGTGAGTTTTGAATTTTATTTCACCGTGCATAATTTGCAGAGAGACTTTACTTGCAAGCCATGGGAAAATTTTTATCTAGTGCACCAATTCTATGAAAGTAAGTACAAAGTGGTTGAGGAAGTATTTGGACATAAGGATTGGAGAAGAAGAGCTTTGTGAAGTTTTTACCAGCATTGGGCTAGAAGTTGAAGGGATTGAACACCTTGGAACTGCCAGGCAAAAAACACTCGTCGTAGGGGAAATTAAAGAAATTCGACGGCACCAAAATGCCGATAAATTGTCGGTGTGTATGGTGTGCGTCGGTCCAAATGATAACCGGCAGATTGTTTGTGGAGCAAAAAATTTTAAATTGAACGACCATGTTCCCGTTGCACTGCCTGGAACAATATTGCCTGGAGATTTTAAAATCAGCAAAAGTAACCTGCGTGGAGTTAATTCCGATGGAATGATGTGCAGTGGGAAAGAGCTCGGTTTGGGCGAAGATCATTCCGGTCTATTGATTCTCGAACCAAGTACACTCATTGGAACATGTCTTCATGATGCCATTGACGTCAATTGGGATACCATTTTCGATCTATCGTTGACTGCAAACCGAGGAGATTGTCTAAGCCACATTGGAATTGCACGGGATTTGGCAGCAAAATTAAACCTGGTATTGAAGCTTCCACAGATCCATGGAGTTGAAGTTTCTGAAAGGGAAAGGCCGCAGGGCCATTTTTTGAAAAAAATCTCCATTGAAACCGACAATTGCAGATGCTATTCGGCCATTTGCATAAAGAATATTGAAATCGGAGATAGCCCCGATTGGATGAAGCATGATCTCGCGGCCGTTGGGGTGAGGTCTATTAGTAATGCAGTGGACATTGGCAATTGGGTAATGATGGAAACGGGGCAGCCGGTACACATTTTTGATGCAAAAAAAATCCGAGGAAACCAACTAACCATCAGGCAAGCTAAGGATGGGGAAATTATCATCTCCCTTGATGGGCAAAAAAGAGTATTAAGCGATGATATGGTTGTAATTTGTGACGCGGAACGTCCGCTTGTTATTGCGGGAATCACCGGTAGCATAGATGCGGAAGTCGATGGCAATACGACGGATATTTTGATAGAAAGTGCCTATTTCAATCCGGACAACATAAGAAAGTCCGCAAAGACTCTAAATGTTTCCACGGAGAGCTCCCATAGGTTTTCCCGGGACATTGACAAAGCAAATATTGCGAATTATGGAGTGCGGGTAGCAAATTTGATAACGGAAATCTGCGGAGGTGAAATTGTTTCATCCTGTTGGAAAGTAGATAATTTAGAAAAGAAAAATATAACTATCGACTTTCAGCCATCGTCGATAGAGGAAATATGTGGATTTGCTGTCCCTCTCGAAATTGCGGAAAATATTTTAATAAAACTTGGATTTTCTATCGAAAAATCAAATGCAGAGAATTGGAAGATAACAGTGCCAGCGCATCGACCGGATATAGCTTGTGTGCCTGACATCGTGTCCGAATGTCTGAGGATATATGGTACGGATAAAATTCCAACAACGCCTACGAAATGTACCGGTATCCAGCATGAATCGGACCGTTCGGCGGTATTCTGTCAAAATGCGAGCAACTATTTCTCCGATCAGGGATTTTTCGAGTGCTATAATTTCGCCCTTCGCAATGGCAATAAAATGGAAAATTTGTTTGGAAAAAATTCTGCCGTATCTATGCGGAACCCTTTCAACGCCGATCAAAACTGCTATAGGAACTCGTTAATTCCCGGATTGTTGGATGCCGTTAAATTTAACACCCAGAATGGCAATTCAGATATTAAATTTTTCGAAACGGGGCATGTTGTACTAAGGATCGATGAAAAGTTTAATGAATGTTTGGCCATTGGTTGCGTAATGCCAATAAAACCGTTGGAACGTTCATGGCAACCAATAGAAGCGGAAGATTTTTATGATGTTAAGGCTTTGATTTTGCCGATTTTAAAAAACTTCTCTCAGCGGCTAGCGCAATTTGATCCAATAAAAATTAGTAACATTTGGCAACCAGAACATGCGGCTTGTTGTGGATTTTTAAACCGTGAAAAATTTCAAGCGACATGCGGATTTCTCAATGTGAATTTAACCAAAGACTTTGATATCAAACAACATGTTCTTGCTGCCGAAATAATAATACATCCCTCTATTTTTGGTAGAAAACCTGAAAAGGTTTCCCATAAGCCATTCAGCCAATTCCCTCGCATATCAAAGGATCTATCCCTCATAGTAAAGCTTGATGAGCCTGCTTCCAATGTTGAAAATAAAGTAATGAAAGCTGCCAAAAAGAATATTTCGAATGACGTCTTCATAGAATCGATCAGAGTTTTTGATGTTTACCAGGGCAAAGAAATTCCAGGCGGTACAAAAAACATTGGCCTAACAATAAATTATCGTTCCAATGGTAGAACACTGATGGATTCCGAGATACAAGTGGCATTTAATGCCATGCAATCGGAAATTGAAAAATCATATGAGATAAGGAAACAATCATGAAAGATAAAAGTTTTGACCATAGTGTGCACATCGAAAATATTGCAATGTTGGCACGTATTCATTTGACAAACCAGGAACGGCAAGGCCTGGCGAAAAGCCTGGATGAGATTTTGGGATACTTTGATAAGCTCAGAATGGTGAATGTCGAAGGCGTAGAACCATCAGCCCATGTATTCCAACTTTATAATATTCTCCGGGGTGATGAAGTTGGAACTTCATTTGATGCAAAGACCGCACTACAAAATGCTCCTAAACAAAGAAATAATCAGGTCATAGTACCAAAAGTCGTGGAATAGGGAAAACCATGGATCGAGAAATTTTTTATCAATCAGCGTCTGTGTTGGACAATCTATTAGATTCCGGGAAGCTAACATCCGTTGAATTGACGAAGGCTGTTATCGAAAGGACAAAATCAATTGATGGCAAACTACATGCTTTCATTTCCTTTGACGAAGAAAAGACGTTAAATGAAGCAGTCCAATCTGACATGCGGCGAAAAGCAGGTAAAAAGTTGAGCAACTTAGATGGCGTCCCAGTGGGGATAAAAGATCTTATTTCAGAACGGGGGCAGCCGCTCACCTGTGGGTCGAAAATCCTGGGCGGATACATTTCGCCCTATGATGCAACGGTGATAGAACGTATGCGCAGTGCCGGATGTGTACTGTGGGGCCGCCTCAACATGGATGAGTTTGCCATGGGATCGTCCAATGAAAATTCCTACTACGGCAAGGTTGCAAATCCATGGGATATTTCGCGGGTGCCTGGAGGAAGTAGCGGAGGTAGTGCCGCTGCGGTAGCATCCGGGGAAACGATCTTAGCTCTTGGAAGTGACACGGGGGGATCCATTCGCCAACCAGCAGCATTTTGTGGTATAGTTGGCCTTAAACCGACCTACGGAGCGGTTAGCCGCTATGGGCTCGTTGCATTCGCCAGCTCCCTCGACCAGATAGGTCCAATGGGACGTTCCATTGAAGATGTCGCCACATTATTTCATGTCATCTCTGGACACGATGATAAGGATTCGTCTAGCTATCTGGTCGATAAAACAAACCATAGCATCGAGTCCGTGAAAAATAAAAGAATCAAAACCATTGGCATTCCTAGCGAATATTTTGGAGAAGGACTGGATCCCGAAATTCGGCAGGTGATCGAAGATGCCATCAATTTTTATAAAAATGCTGGCCATATGATCAAAGAAGTCTCACTGACCATGACTGAATATACCATGGCGGTTTATTACGTCATTGCAACCGCCGAAGCGTCGTCAAATTTGGCACGATTTGATGGTGTTAGATACGGCTACCGTTCTGAAAATGCAAAGGATGCTATCGATCTTTACTATAAAACCCGTGGAGAAGGTTTTGGTTCTGAAGTTAAGCGGAGGATCATGCTCGGAACCTATGTGCTCAGCAATGAAAATTTCGAATCCTATTACCTGCGAGCACAAAAGGTACGAACCTTGATCAGAAATGACTTCATGGAAGCTTTGGAAAATGTCGACCTATTAATTACTCCTGTAACTCCGAGCCCGGCATTTAAAATTGGGGAAAAATCTGCCGATCCATTGCAAATGTATCTGAGCGATATTTATACGATATCCATAAATCTAGCTGGTCTCTGCGCCCTGTCTCTTCCCTGTGGATTATCCTCCAATGGCCTACCAATAGGACTCCAGGTGATAGGCAAACCTTTTCATGAGCATGAAGTTTTGTCGCTGGGATATGAATTTGAACAGGCCCATGATTTTAAAAACATGCACCCAACCATTTAAAAAAGCACCAGGGTGTTGAAATATAATCCTATTTTCCAATACAAAAATTAGAAAATATCAAATCTAACATCTTTTCGTTGTCATAGGTTCCTGTAATTTCTCCAAGAGTTTCAAGGGATTGGCGGATATCGCTGGCAATGGTTTCGATGTATAGTGGCTGTAACATTTTGGACTGTATCGCTTCCAGGCATGCATTTGCCCGACGTAGAATATCGACATGTCGAGCATTCACCATGATATCGACATCGTGGTTCAAGGTTTTATTCCTAGAAGTTACTTCTAAAATTTTTGTTTTCAGTGACCATGGATTTGTCTCATTTTTTATGGAAATTTCAATCCTGTCTAAATGTGGCAAAAAATCTTCAACGATACAATTTTTTGGCAAGTCGATCTTGTTAATAACAACCAGTGTATTTTGATCGTTTAAACGATTAACAATTTCCCAAGGAATCGATGGCAATGTGTTCGAATTGATGTTCATAACTATTAAAAAGAAATCGGCATTGGAAGCCTTTGTAATTGCTTTCGCAATTCCTGTTTGCTCAATTTCACCCACCGCTTTACTTCGTAAACCTGCCGTATCACAAATTTTCAAAACATTGTTGCCTATTACGATTTTTTCCGAAATTATGTCACGGGTGGTTCCAGCGATTTCACTGACGATAGCTCGATCTTCACCCAATAGGAAATTAAACAGGCTACTTTTCCCGGCATTTGGCTCTCCCAATATTACCGTTGATATGCCGTTGTTTATGACCGAATGATATTTGTTGCTTTCGATCAAGATTTTCAACTCCTTAGTAGCCGCTTCAATCTTTTGCAAAACGTCATGGAAAAAAGTTTTTTCATCGCAGACTTCATCGTCTGAAAAATCTATTCCTATTTCTACCTCCGCGAGAGCATTCAGTAGATTCCTACTCACCGTATTAACTCTGTCGCTTAAGGCACCACTAAGCTGATTTTGTGCCACTTGCATTGCTCGTTCATTCGTTGCGTGAATCACATCTGCCACCGCTTCTGCTTGGCATAGGTCTAGCTTCCCATTTAGGAAAGCACGTTTCGTAAATTCTCCCGACTCTGCGAATCTGAAACCTCTCCCACATAGGTCTGCCAAGATATTTTCAACTATCAACATATTCCCATGGCAGTAAATCTCTACGGCATCCTCTCCCGTATAGGAACCGACGGATGGGAAAAATACCATCAAAATGTCGTCAAGTGTTTTCCCCTCCCTAGATAGATATTTGCAATGGTACAGCGTTTTGGGAGAAAATTCACTCTTGGAAATAAAACGGCAAAACAACGATTGGCTCAAAGGCCCACTGACGCGAACAACCGCTATGGCAGATACTCCAGCCGGCGTAGCGAGTGCAACTATCGTATCTCGTTGCATTTTCTAGGCAATATTACCGATTTCTATTGGGACCGAAGCTGCGGATCGGCATATTTTTTGGTACTTCGACATTTTTCATTCGAAAGATAATCCTTGCCTTTTGTAAATCCTGGGGACTCATTTCCATTTTGACAGTATCGCCTATCATGAGTTTAATGAAATTTTTTCTCAATTTCCCAGAAATGTGAGCCAACACCACATGCTTATTTGGTAATTCTACCCGGAACATTGTCCCCGGTAACACGGAAACGATTTTACCGACAACTTCTATATACTCTGCCATTATCCTATAGGAGATACAATTAGAAAGAATAAACTTGTCATTGTCCAGCAAAATCAAGCAACTTTTAGCATTTATCTTTCGGTAGAAATTTCCATGGAAAGCTATGAACTGTATGGGTAAGATCTGGTAATATTAAAAATAAAAGCCATTTTAGCTTTTTTTTTACAAAAAATATCCTATCATGATGTTCGAAGAAAGATGAAAAAGGGAAAGGGGAGTATCCTGCTTTTGGTGTTAATTTGCATAGGTATCTTAGGTGCCATGCTGATAATGTTTTTAGATACAACAACTCCAAGAAGAGTTTTTTATAACAATGCTGTACGCTCCTATGGTTTTTTAGACAGTTCCCAAAATTTACACGGTCTCCTTGAACTTGAATCGGAATCGCTAAAAAATTTAATATTGGCACAAATAAAGAATGAACACCGACTAATGTTTCGATGTACACTTACAATATGGGACGAAGATAGGTTAATCGAATTAAAGAATATATTTAACCGGTCCCAAAAAGAATATTGGGAAAGGGCGGAAGGAAGTGTCGTCAAAGATATCTGGGAACTATCAAAGGAATCGGAATCAGAGAAATCGGATTATGATAAAAAACGGAGAATGCTTCAAGGATCTTCCGCCATAAGAAATTTCTCCTGTTGGTGGAGCTACAAGGATCAAGAAGAAAGAATAGTAAAAGATATATTAACACTCTCCTTCGATATTATAAAAAAAGATTTCGCCAGCCAAAAAGATACACTTAAAAGCATCCTCGAGCAGTTAAAAACGATAGATTCAAATTTATCTCACTTTCCGAAAAATTATGAGTCAATGGAAATCAAAGAAATACGAAAAATATTGTCAGATGTATGGAAGAACAAGAATGAGCCATGGGAAAAACAATTACGAGAAACGGAATACGCAGAAAAAGCAATCAGGTTAATGGCAAAATTAAAACCACCGCAAAAAGAAAGATTAGGAGAACTAGTATCTCTTAAAAAAATAGAGCAACGTTTAGATGGTAAAACGAGCATAGACCCAACCACTTGGCAAGAAATAAAGGATCTACTAGATATAGAAAAAAGTTTACCACAAGTGGATCAGGCTAAAAAGGACTTCTTAGAAGAACTGGAACAAAAGTTCCTCTCTTCCAATAGGCAAACACAACTTCAAACATTTGAAGAAGTAGACCGTATTAGGAATGAAATCTTAAAAATATTTCGAAATTCAATTGGAAATGTGTTAAAGCAGGAAAATTTCGAAAATAGCGGACCTCAAAATAATACGTTATCATTGAAGCAGTTAGAGGAAGATGTTGTTGGATTGGTACAAAATCAATCTGGATTATTTCCAAATAGGTCTGTGGATTTGTTTTCAGAAGAAAAACTATCTAATGGTTTACAAGATACTCTAAATTCGATAAAACAAGACCTGATTGATAAGTTAAAAAGTCTAGCGAAGGCTTATGAAGACAGAATAAGCGATAAAAATTATCAAGACTTGAGGAAACTAAGATATCTTGAGAAAAACCTTGAGTTAGATAATGATAAAAATGAGTTACAGTCTATTGCTCATGTGTTGTTTTACCCTAAAGAGAAGTTGACATATGGATTATCGCAGCATTATGACGGCTATGTAATTGATTTACATGAAAAAAACTTTAACGTAGAAAACTACATCAACATTCATATGTTAGACAACAAACTTCCATTAACCGTGAAATTTGTAATGGAGATTCGTGAAGCAATTAGATTAATTTTCGAGGAATTTAAAATTCCTGAAACAGAAATAAAGCCATTTTTGGAAGACCTTATGCTGGTTATAAGCAATCTACACGAACCATGTAAATCTCAAAACAAGATGGAAAATGAGTCTGAGAGAAAAAAATGGCACGAGCTGTCGTGGCAAAATCTCAAGGATTATGCTTTAGAATTTCTAGATATAACTGTGGGATTTGTAGATAAATTTGTAGATAATGCCAAGGAGTTTATAAATAACCTTGTAGAGAGACGCACACCCAAAATAAGCACAGGCCAAACCGAATCTCAATCTGCCAGACAATTCATGGAAGAATTGAAATATTTCTATACGATAATTGAAGACTTTAGAGATACGAAATCTAATTTGGATGTAAGTATTTTTAAAGAATTCTCTTCTTGGAAGAGAATTTTTAAAGATAATAAAAATTCGAATGTCGAGGATATCATTTTGAGTAAAATAGGTGACAGTTTAACCTTCGCAAGCGGCATCGATAGTATAAATTTTTACGCAGCAAACAAATATGTCCGGCTTGCTCTGTTACATACTCTACCGCGACGATCAGAAATAAAAACTCTCTCTAAAAAAATGGCTGGCTTGCCTTCATCAAAGGATTCTAAAGTGATAGAGGAAGAAATGCGGAAAACGCTTAATTATGGACTTGAAAAAGGTAACAACGATTCATCTATGCTCAAAAATAATAAGGAAATAATTCAAGAAAGATTGAAACTATTGCATGAGGCAGAACTTGTCAACTTCCCTGTAACACAAGATGGAAGTCTAGACGTGTTTTCTTCATACAGTAAGGCCATAGAAATTGTTGTATATGTTTGGGACAAGGACTATAAAGTGCCACTTCATCGCACCACAAATTACCACTGTGGGATAGAGTATACAGAAAATGGTAAAGAAAATGACAATAATATTGTTCAAACTGTTGAAGAATTTTAATACCAGTCTAGTTCGATGAGTATTTTAGTAATAGGAGCAGCTGGGTTTGTTGGTAGCCATCTGGTGAAGAAATTGGGAGCGTTGGGTCATCGTGTCTGTGGAATTGACATAGATAACGGGCGAGCTAAACAAGTACTGGCATCAAATATTCCGTTCTATTGCTATGATTTTGGGTCACAATCTTCCCTGCATGACGTTTTTAGACGGGAAAACGTTGAAATGGTCATTCAATGTGCTGGAAAATCCATCGTGGAAAATTCAGTCACGGACCCAATGTCGTACTATACGAATAATGTCCTCTGTAACGTATTTCTGTTGGATACTTTGTTGAAGTCGAATATTACCAAAATGGTATATGTTTCTTCAGCCGCTGTTTTCGGAGAAATTGAAAAAATGCCAATCACCCAGCAAACGATTCGCAATCCTATAAGCCCACTGGGAAATGCACAGCTGTTCGTTGAAAATATGTTGGAATCCTTTAGAATATCCCATGGTTTAACTTATACAATTGTTAGAGCATCGAATATCACTGGGATGAGCGAGGTAGAAAACGAATATTTTATACAAAATTTAGGGACTGGCCTTATTCCAAACCTTTTAAGGTATATTTTGGGACAAATAGACTCAGTGAATATTTTTGGGACTTCCCATGAGACCATCGATTTAACAGCCGAACGGGACTACATACACGTGGATGATTTCTGCAGTGCTTGTGTTAATGTGATTCCCAAATTATCAGTTCGTGGTGAAGGAATGGCTTACAATGTTGGGAGTGGTAAAAAATACTCCGTTAGAGAAGTAATCACAACGGTCGAACAACTGTTTGGAATCAAGATTAAAACAGCCGAAGGACCTTCCCGGGTTGGAGATCCTTCGCGCCTATACTTTGATATCAATAAGACTAGGAGTGAACTAGACTGGTACCCAAAGTATGACTCTTTGGAGTTGGTATTTAAAACAATGCTCCCCTATTACCTAGCTCGTCGGCAAACCCGTTAGGCATACGGTTGAACATTTAATTCATCACTTTCCATACTCTGCACTTACGGAAGGATTTGATTGTAAATTTGCCCCACTCGGGTTGCCATGGACCATAACCGCCTTCAGCACATCACTGTCTAGTTTCTGTTGCTCAGGGTTGGACTTTTCCAGTGCCTCCTGTTTATTTTCAAAAGCTTTTGTTCCCGGACGGGTTACATCCGTAGTTTCTATGCTAACATGCTGCGTGCTCCCAACATCATTTTGCGGAATATTTGGGTTTGCTATAGGGTTTGTCTTCATATCTCCTATCCCACCTGTTGGCCCAGGCTTGGTAACATTTGCATCCACCAGACCAGTATTTGCACTAGAAATTCCTATGTTTGCCATCTCGATCCTCCTTGTTAAGATTCTAATCTATTAAGGATATTTAGTAAAAAAATTTTTGCAACAAAAATTTTGATGTTCTGGAATGTATCGTTTCATCCCAGTATTTATAAGGAATCTTATTCTGACTCTACCAAAAATATTCGCAACCGGCGCTAATATTTTTAGAAAAATGTGGCATTATAAGCTTTTTTATGGTAGAAAAGAACCATGTGTCCCCTAATACACAATACCGCGAATCCGCATGGATTCGGCGATCTAGCTGTGTTGACTATCGAAACGTGTCAACATTTGAAATTAGCCCTATATCAAGGAAATTACAATAAAAACACTGAAACCTTGGAAGTACGCTGGTTGGCCGATGATATCCGCAAACGGATTGGGAATTTCTATCACCAAAGCGACAATTATATTGATATTATTGGAAGCGGCGCACATCCGAATAATATTGATCTAATACATACGTTGAAAAATAGGCTCTTGGGAAAAGAATCATCATTTATTAGGACATATCAATTGCTCACCGATGAAAATCTTTATCAGCTATTTGTTGAAAAAATCAAGGTAACGGAAAGAACCGAAACGGTGGTAAAATTTGTTGGATGTCTTTTTATGGCCCCAGAGTGTGAAAATGATATGGAAGGAGGAGATATTATCAGACAACAACTCCTCGAAAATTTGCGAAGAGAACGGGAAATTAATCAGGCGAGGAATTTATTTGTTAATATGGTATCCCATGAAATGCGCACCCCTTTGGCGGTTATACAGGGAGCAGTTGATCTGATCGAGCACTGCAATGACAGGTTGAGTGATAACGATAGAAAAAATTACACTCAATCAATAAAAAGAGCAATCTTGCGGATGACACGAACAATGGACACGGTGTTGATTTTAGGTAAAGTACAAAGCAATCAGCTATCCTTTCAACCGTTAAAATCTGATGTGGTGTTATTTTGTAAAAATATAATCAACGAAATTGAAAGCCTTAACGAAGGAAGAAAAATTGTGCTCCAGATATCAAAATCATTCCCGCGAAGTATTGATATAGACACGACGCTTCTTTATCACATCGTTTCTAACCTGCTAAACAATGCGATAAAATATTCCGATCCGATGACATTAGTGTATTTAAACTTGGTCTTCGATAAAGAAACATTGACCATTTATGTCAAAGACTCTGGAATAGGTATTCCTCATAAAGAATTAAAAGGGATATTTAAATTATTCCATCGGGGATCCAATACAAAAGGTTGCAAGGGTATGGGAATTGGTATGTTTATCGTTAAACATTGTATTGTATTGCATAATGGAAGCATAGAGGTTGAATCCAAGGAACATGAAGGAACAACTTTTCGGGTAAAGTTGCCAATTGTACACCAAAGTTAGACAACCTCTCAACGTATTTACTTTTTGAGGAGTCATCTGTGGGTTGACCAAGCATGAATAGTCCAAATGGAAAAATTTCTTTCCCGCTGGCTAATATCTTCATGGTTTTCCATCAAACACAAACCATTCAATAAAACATACATTCATACTATTTCCCTTTTTTTTGCACAAAATCGTTTTCCATGAATCCTGATGTTGGCCATGTATAGATTCCATGTCCACTGGACAAGTATAGGAGAGATTCACTGGTTAGCAATAACGTCCCTTCATTTTGCTCCTGATAGCTGAGAATGTTAATGATATATACTCATTTCACTTAACAAAGGCACACTGAAGAGCGGGAAAGAAGGAAGGAGAAGTTGGCAAAATATCGCAAAGCTTTTTTTTTAGATGAGCCCAGAATTTCTCAATGGGGTTTAGGTCTGGAGAATAGGGAGGAAGGTAAAGGAGGGAACAGCCGG
>JAITBI010000023.1 GCA_031283685.1 Puniceicoccales bacterium
TCATGTTCTATGGCACTTTCAACGGTCTTGCACGCATGGATAACCGTACCATGATCCCTCCCTCCAAACTCACCTCCGATGTCTACCAACGAACGATTTGTCATTAATCTGCACAGGTACATCGCAATTTGTCTTGGGAATGCAATATTAGCCGGCCGCTTTTTCCCTGTAATATCGTCAAGCGATAATTTGTAATGGGTACAAACTTTTCGTTGGACTGCTTCTATGGTGATCTCAATGGTTTTTTCTTCGAAAAATAAATCATGCAGAATATGTTCTACCAATTCAGAATTAATTGGGGTTTTGGTAATTGAAAGATAGCTGGCAATCCTATTTAAAGCTCCTTCTAGCTTTCGCACATTGCTCGAAACCCTATTGGCCAACATCTCGATTATATCATGGGAAAGTTCAAGGTGCATGGCAGTCGCTTTCTTATCGAGAATTGCAATCCTTGTTTCCAAATCTGGTGCTTGAATGTCAGCCACTAATCCCCACTGAAACCGGGAAACCAATCGATTTTCTAGCCTGGCTATTTCGGATGCAGGACGATCGCTGCTTAGGATAATTTGCTTCTGCGCTTCGAATAATTCATTAAAAGTATGGAAAAATTCTTCCTGTATGCGCTCTTTCCCGGATAGAAAATGCACGTCGTCGATCAATAAAACATCCACGTAGCGATACTTTTTCCTAAACGCGCCTAGATTATTTTTTTGCAGTTCGGAAATGAACTCGTTGGTAAACTTTTCGGTGGACGTATAAACCACATTTATCTTTTTATACTTACTCAAAACACTATGTGCCACTGCTTGCATCAAATGGGTTTTCCCAAGACCCGTGTCGCCATATAGAAACAGCGGATTGTAGGCGCGACCAGGAGTATTAACAACGGCTGTACAAGCCGCGTGAGCCATTTGATTCCCAGATCCTACGACGAAATTTTCAAACGTATTTTGTTTGTTTAGTATGATGGGAATTGTCCCCTTGTTTTGATCGACCGGTATACTTTTTTTCTGTTTTTGAGATACGGTAGAAATTTCCTGGGGAGTTTGCAATTCTTTATCCTGCACACGAAATGAAATTTTCATATCATGCCCCGCCTCGCGGCATAAATTTTTCGCCATTACATCTAGATAATTTTCCTGTAACCAAATGGCGGTGAAATCATTCATTACCCCGAAAACAATGGCACTTGGTGTTTCTTCAACAACATATAATGGTTCGAACCACGAACGAAAAACATCATGGGGAAATACTTCCCTAAGATTGTCACGAACAACTTTCCAGAGTGTAGAATTTATGGTAAGATTTGCATTCATGTTAAGAAGAGGTTAAAAGTTGTTCACAAAATTATGAGCATAAATTTTTGCCCCGTGCTGAAAATTTTTTTGAGAAAATCAAAATTAAACTTTGACATATTTTTATCTAAGCTTACATTTAAATCCCTTTGTTTATGCCGACTTAATCGGCAAGGCCTATAAACCAATTCCCAACGAAATTTAAACATCGTTGCTATGATTCGCTTAGACGAAAGAAAATCAAGAAGAAGAAATTAACAAGTTATTCACATTACAATGTGTACAATACGTGGAAACTTTTAGCGAAGAGATCGTCATAAAACAATCTTAACTTTATCTACTTAGAAAAAATTTTTTGCAGAAATTTTTATCATTGTCATGAAAACCATGAGGAAACTTTCCATATTTTAACCAATCAAAAAACTTTAGATTGCCGTTGAAAAAATTTTTCATAGAGGTATTGTAGAATTTATGACTAAGGAATTTGGGCAACAGTTTGTTGAAGCTAGAAAAGAACAAGGTGTTACATTGGAAAAAGCTTCCGAAGAAACGAAGATTAAAATGGAATACCTCGCTGGCATAGAAAGCGGAGAGAGTGACTTTAATTTGCCTGATATTTATCTGCGAGGATTTATCAAAATTTACGCTAGGTATTTGAAATTGGATGTCGACGCTGTCATGGCAGATTGCCCCGTAGAGGAATTTGAAGTTTTGCATTCCAAATGCGTTAAAAAAGTTGCGTATAATACACTAATTGCCAATGAAAAAGAACGGGAAGATGGATCGGATTTTGGAATAAACGATACGATTCCCTTTTCAAAAAAGTTTAAACGGCTTATGGAAAAATTTAAAATCATTATTCAACACAGGCTCTTTTTAAAGATAGTATCTGGTTTGGCAATCGTTACTTTGATATTTGTAGTTTTTTTCAAAGCGTTCTCCTCCAAAACAGAATATACCAAAATTCAATCCAGGCGAGCTGATAAAATACTGGATACGGCAAATCAATCTGTACTATCGCTAATTCCAACAGGGAATGTGAAAGTTGTTGTGCGCTCCAAAGTATCCGGAGAGAAAATTTTTGCGGGAAATTTGGAGTCGGGTGAGGTGAAAAAAATAGTTTATTCAAGCCCCGTCCAAGTCTTCTATGACAATGGTGAGTTTTTATTGGTTAAGCAGGCGAACGGAGAACAGCTATATCCTCAGCCTGGACGAGGTGGAATAGAAATTAAATAGATGTTGGTATGAAAATTTCAATATTTGGTGCCGGAGCCTGGGGAACAGCCATGGCTTGTTATTGCCGTACAATCGGCCATGATGTTGTTTTGGTTCCTAAGTTTGAGGAACAGGTGGATAGGATGACAAAATTCCAAGAGAACATTGATTTTCTTCCCGGAATTAAATTCTCAAAAGGCATAAGCATAACCACAGATATCGATATACTGAATACAGATTTGGCATTTTTAGCGTGTCCGGCAGTGGGCATGGAAGATCTTTGCCTAAGCTTGGACCGGGCCTCGAAAGGTGTAAAAAAGCTTCCTCTACTTGTTTCTTTGTGCAAAGGCATACAGAATGAGAATTCGGAAACAGCTTCCGATTTAATTGAAAGAATGTTGCCGAATTTTGAATATGGCGTGCTCGCTGGTCCAACAAATGCGAAAGAAGTGGCGGAAGGGAAACATGCTGCCATGGTTTTAGCCACGGACTCGAAAAATATCTATGAAATACAAAAGGCATTAAGTTCTGAACGGATACGAATTTATAGCGGTAGAGATGTAAAGGGAGCTGAATTGGGAGGGTGCCTAAAAAATGTCTATGCCATTGGGGCAGGTATTTGCGATGGCCTGGAGTTCGGCGACAATGCCAAAGCTGCCTATTTAACCAGGGCATTGAAGGAACTGGTAGCAATCGGTACCTCCCTTGGAGGGCAAGCAGAAACTTTTTATGGCTTGAGTGGATTTGGCGATTTCATTGCCACATGTATGGGAGAATGGAGCAGAAATCGTACATTTGGTGAAAGGTTAGGAAAGGGAGAAACTGTGGATGGAATTTTTGCGACCCAAAAGGCTGTCGTGGAAGGGTATAAAACCGTAAAAGCCTTTTATTTTATTTGCGAAAAAAAGAACATAAGCGCTCCGATCATATCGGCAATTTACTCTACCCTATACCTAAACATACCTCTCCAAAAGTGCATAGAAAGTCTGCTTAATCGCTCATTAAAATCAGAATAGGGTGGCCCATGTCGCAACAGATAAACATTCTGATAATAAAACCATCCAGTCTGGGCGATATTGTCCATGGGTTGCAAGTAGCTGCAACCATAAAAAAGCGTCTACCAAATATATCAATCGATTGGGTGGTACGAGACTGCTTCATCGATGTGGTGAAATCTTCTAGATTGGCCGATAAAATTTTCGTATTTTACCGGGATCAGGGCCTTCGAAAATTTATAGATCTCATGTCGAAGATTAGAAAACAGCATTATGACTATGTCTTCGACATGCAAGGTCTGGCGCGCAGCGGTATAATGACATATTTTTCGCGTTCTGATAGAAAAATTGGCCGGTCGGATGCCAGGGAGTTTTCATGGATGGCATACAATAGGAAAATTCCACTTCCCCAAGTGGGGAAGAAAAATGCCCTAGATATTTTGTTGCAATTTTTGTCAGAATTGGGCTTAGAAGCAAAGCTACAGGGGAATTTAAAATTTTCAACATCCCCGAGCACCATGGTAAGGGACATTTTTTACAACGATAAGCATGAAAGATGTAAACTGATTTTGCTGTTTCCAGAAAGCAGGCGGAAAAAGAAGGAATGGCCATATTTTAATCTGTTGGCAGATGCATTGGGCGAAAAATTGTCCACTGCACGGATTATTGTCCTAGCACAGCGATGGATCAATGTGCCGTCCACATTTCCGAATGTCTATAACCTATCTGCGCGAACATCGATGGATGATCTCATTTATTTGGTACAGAATTCTACGCTGGTGATTGCAAATGATAGTGCCCCCATACATTTGGCAGCAGCATTATCAACTTCCGTCATTGCACTATTCGGATCGACGGATCCCGCAAGGTTTGCCCCTTATCCCATTGATTCGGAATGTAATGTGGTGCTCCAAGCTAAGAATAAAAAATTGTCCTCCATTAGCGTTGAAGATGTTATGGCCCATGCCCTACGCCTCGTATAATGCATACATGGTCACAATTTTAGGTAAGTCTTTGTTTTGGCCTATGGTGCCATTTTAAATGGTTGATGATGAATGATATGGCATAATTTTTGCTGGTGAGTTTCCATGGCAAAAAAATCTTCGTCGGAAAGGGGGCATGAACAGCCAAGTAATCATCCTGGGAAAGAAGACGGTATTCAAAATGTTGAAAAACAAAAGGTAAGCGCCGGGAACTTGAATAAAGTACTGGATGATGCTGTGCAAGATTTGAAAAATCAACTGGTAGATAAGCAAAAAGAAGCGGATAGTTACAAGGATTCTATGTTGCGGACATTGGCTGATTTTGAAAATTATAAAAAGCGGACCCAGAAGGACTTTTTCGAGGTACGAAACAACGCCATCGCAGGCGTTTTGGAAAGCTTATTGCCTATTTTGGATAACTTTGAGCTTGGGTTGGCTGCCGCTGATCAGCACGGAAGTGATAAAATCGTAGATGGATTTAAAATGATTTTTGCGAGCTTTAAAAATTTACTGGCTGCCAATGGTGTTCAGGAAATTTTCCCTTTGAATGAAAAATTTGATATGCACTTCCATGAATGCGTACGGCGGGTAGTGGATAATACGAAAGAAAATGATACCGTTATTTCCGTTGACAGAAAGGGTTACAAACTCAATGATAAACTACTGCGCCCGGCCATGGTAACGATTTCATATCATGAAGAGCAAAATAGAGAATCAAAGTAAAAATGGGAAAAGCTGACTATTACGATGTTCTTGGAGTGTCAAAAAATGCTTCCGAGGAAGATATTAAGAAGGCCTATCGTAGGATGGCGGTAAAATATCACCCGGATAAAAATCCAGGAGATAAGGTTGCCGAGGAAAAGTTTAAAGAAGTTGCCGAAGCATACGAAGTTCTGAGAGATAGCAACAAACGTGCTGCTTACGATAGATATGGGCACGGTGCTTTTGAACAAGGAGGGGCACAGGCCAGCGGATGGGGATCGGGGCACGATCCCTTTGATGTATTTCGCGATGTATTTGGTGGAAGTGGCTTCGATGATTTGTTTGGATTCGGTCGCCGTAGTTCTTCCAATGAATCGAGAAGACAGGAAGGGAGCGATTTACGCTATAATTTGAAAATAACACTTGGGGAGGCCTTTCATGGTGTAGAAAAAACTATAAAATACAATAAGCATGTAACATGTACCAAATGTAACGGCAGTGGAGCAGCCCCTGGATCGAAAAAGGTCACTTGCAAGACTTGTGGAGGAACGGGTGTGTTTTCTATGCGCCAAGGTTTTTTTAGCATGCAACAAACTTGCCCCGATTGCCATGGTGCCGGGACAAAAATCGAAACCCCATGTCATAATTGCAGAGGAATTGGCCGAGTAGTGGAATCGTGCACAACAAAGGTCAAAATTCCACCAGGGATATTTGATGGAGCTAGTTTGCGGATGAAAAATATGGGGGAAGCTGGAACAAACGGTGGGCCTAGCGGAGATCTATATGTGGCAATATATATCATGGAAGATAAACGTTTCGAACGCCATGAGAACGACCTATACTGTACTCAGAAAATTCCATTTACCACAGCAGCTCTCGGTGGAGAAATAGAGGTCGAAACCATTGATGGTCAGGCAAATCTTAAAATTCCAGCCGGAACGCAGTCGGGAACGATGTTTCGTGTTAAAGGACAAGGAATGCTAGATCTAAATCGTCCCGGGAATCGAGGAAATCAATACGTAAAGATTACCATCGACGTTCCGACGAAATTATCCCGGGAACAGAAGGGAAAATTGCAGGAATTCCAAAAGTTATGTAACATAAAAAGCGGTGGTTTTTTTCAAAGGTTTAAAGAAAAGTTTGAATCACTATGATAGCGCGGGAGTTTTTTGAAATAGATGAATCAGGAAAATTCGTCAAATATTTTGGGTTAGATGAGAATCCAGTCCTTTGGCTAGAAAAAATAAATTTTGCCATTTTGGACATGCTCAGTGTGTCCAGGGGGACGAAACAAAATGTCCCTCCAGGATGTCATATCGGGAAAGATGTTTTCATACATGAATCAGTACAACTACCACCAGTTTGTGTCATAGAAGGCCCAGCTTACATCGATGAAGGGGCCAGTATTCGCCCATTTGCCTATGTGAGGGAAAATGTAATTATCGGCAAAAATTGCCTGATTGGAAATTCCTGTGAATTAAAAAATTCCATACTTTTGCATAATGCACAAGTACCACATTTTAATTATGTCGGAGACTCTGTTTTAGGAAATTTTGTACATCTTGGAGCCGGTGTAATTTTAGCAAATTTGAGGCTAGACAGGAAAAATATTACTACATATCATAAAGGAGAGCGAGTTGAAACGGGTATGAAAAAAATCGGAGCAATCATCGGTGATCGTTCCGAAATTTCCTGCAATTCAGTGATCAATCCGGGAACCATTTTGCCCAAAAATTCGATGGTAATTAATGGGCAGGTAAAAAGGGTTTTAGGTTCCGAAAAATCAATTTGAATATGTGTTCTTCCAAGAGATTCAATTAAACGGTATATTTTTCTTGCAAGTCAATATTGATTTATTTTCTTACAATAGAGTAAATAGATGGCGTTTAGTTTTAGGAGTAAAATAGCAAACTTTTTTACCAATTTCTTTGGGCTTTGGGCCCATGATATCGGGATCGACCTTGGTACGGCAAATACTTTAGTTTTTGTTCGCGACAAGGGAATCGTACTGCGGGAGCCTAGTGTTGTTGCAATCTATGCAACTTCACGGCGTGTGCGCGCCGTTGGGTTAGAAGCTCGAAAAATGCTAGGGCGTACACCGGGGAGCATCATAACGCTACGGCCTATGAAGGATGGTGTTATTGCTGATTTCGAAGTAACAGAAGCAATGCTACGGTATTTTATTAGTAAAGTATCTGGTTCAATGCGATTAGTCCCTCCTCGGGTTATCATTGCTGTTCCATCCGGAATAACGGAGGTAGAAAAACGAGCTGTAAAAGAAGCAGCTATCCATGCAGGTGCCCGCGATGTATTATTAATTCAGGAACCAATGGCAGCGGCGATAGGAGTTGGTCTGCCCATTGATGAACCAGCTGCCAATATGATAGTAGATATCGGTGGAGGGACGACGGAAATTGCTATTTTGTCCTTAAATGGGGTAGTTTTGGCACGTAGTATTCGTATTGGTGGTGACGAAATGGATCGTAATATAATCGATTATGTCAAACGTGAATATAATTTGATAATTGGTGAGCGTACTGCAGAAGAATTAAAGATGAAGATCGGCTCGGCTTCACCGTTGGACGCGGAACTTTCTATGTCGATAAAAGGTCGAGATGCAGTTGTTGGGCTTCCGAAAACTATTACTATTAATTCCAGTGAAATTAGAATAGCGCTAAAGGATGCGGTTGTAGCTATTGTAAATGCAGCCAAAGGTGTTTTGGAACAATGCCCTCCAGAACTATCATCAGATCTAGTCGACCGCGGAATAGTGCTCGCGGGCGGAGGAGCAATGTTAAAAAATTTGGATGTTTTAATGTCCGAAGAGACGGGGCTTCCAGTTATCGTTTCCAGTGATCCTCTCAGTGCAGTTGCCAATGGTACGGGAACGGTTTTGCAAGACCTATCAATTTGGTTTGACAATGAGTAGTGTTGGTGGCGGGTCTTTGTGAGAGTTTTAAGAGTTAGGTTATTCTTGCGATGAAAAGGCCTTTGGTGTTGTTTATATTTGTTATGGTTGTTGTATTGGCCTATGTACGATGGGGCTTAGAAGACATTCCTGGAGAAGAAATATATGGTATCATGGGTAAAGGCAAAGCCACTGAACAAATGATGTTTAGGTACATACGGCAACATAATACAAAGATCTCTTCTACCAGGTTAAAATACCTCATAGAGTGCTATCTATGGGAGTCTGCCTTCGAAGGTGTGAATGGTGATGCAGCATTTGCACAAATGTGCCATGAGACCAATTTTTTAAAATTTGATGGGAATATTGATGGCAAACAAAACAATTTCAATAGTCTGGGTACCATGGTGTATGATATGTATTGGGCCTGCTTTTTTACAATAAAAGAAGGAGTTCGCGCACATGTACAACATTTAAAAGCTTATGGATCTAAAAAACCATTGAAAAATCCATGCGTTGATCCGCGATTTGATGTTGTAAAAAAAGGAAGTGTAAAGTCTGTTCGTGATCTAAACAGCAAATGGGCGGGTCTGGAGTATGGCAAAAGTATAGAGAAGAAAATTGACATGTTGTTAAGTATGTAAAATGCCATACTCCTTTCTAGGAAAGTCCCCGAAATATCACTCAAATAATTCCGCCCTATTCTTTTTATGTTAGGAAGCGTGTTCTTTTCCCTATTTCAGAAAATTCTTTTTTTCTCTACTAATACGGCTTGATATTAAAATAAAGCAACCGGCTGAAAAATATTTCAGCCGGTCCTCCCCTAACTAAACCGCACTTCCTAACGGTTGTGTTAAATATATGTACGTAGTATAAAACTTTTCGCAATCAAAAAATTATTTTTTGATGATTTTTTAACGAAATTCCGTTAAAATTTACATGAAAAAAGTCAACATTCGCCAACAAATCTATGTTACGCTTCATATTTGCCCAAACATCATCTAGCCATAATAGTTCCTTTTCCGAAGTCGCTAGGTAAGTGTTCAATAGCAATGAAAATATGTACCACATCGGGAAAATATTATCATTTGGGGAGTTAACAGCTTTATAAAACTTCTGTAATCTCCAATTCTTATTGATAAAAGTTCCTGTGTTTTCGAAAACCGTTGAGACTGGAATGACAACAGTTGCTCGTTCTGATGTTTTATTACTTTCAGTTCCTATATAGAATATTTGCAGGTCATCTGGTAATGCATAGGAGATACCGTAGGAAAAAATCTCCTCATTGATTGACAAAATTCTTTTACACTGCCCGGCTTGTATCTTTTTGTTTAATTCTTGCAAGTCATCGGTAATTTTTTCCTGGGCGATAATTTTATTTAAAATGGCTCCGTTAACATTTGGTGCAGCATCATCGGATATCAAAAAACCGTCGCAGTCTCTTTTTTTGCGTAGAAAATATACGTTATGTACGGTGGAATCTAGCAGTCTCCGCAAAACAAATTGATCCTCCAAGGACATATTCCCTGAACAAACGACAGTCAATTCGTTTGACAGAAAGGATGCTACCATTTGCAGAAGTGCCGCTTCTAAACGTGCTCGCTGCCCATTTCGCACTACTTTGGTCAGCCTTTTTCTATTTTCAAAATATCTGTGCTCGTTCCTTGCGGAATCTGATATCCAAACATCGTTTACGTATTTATTTTCGCGCGGTTTTATTCTAAAAATTTTGTTACCACTATGGAGCACGTAAGTATTTATTCCTATACTGCTTTCCGTAGAAATGCTAGGAGTGCTTACCAGGCGCCATTCTGTTGGCTGATAGAGGCAATTCTTGTCCACAAGTGCCCCCGCGGGGCATAGATCGACGAGGTTCAAAGAATAATTACTGTCCAACCTCTTTCCGGGATATAAATCTACTTCCTCATATCCATTTTCATTGCGCATGAAACCAAGCAGTTCTTCGTCGAGAATATCTCGACAAAATCTGATGCATCTTTGGCATCCTATGCATTTTATGGCATCGAAAAGAATATGCTGTCCGAATTCTTTATATTTAATATCCTGCAGCTGCCCTTTCGCTATGCGCGAAAATCCTGAAAATTTTGTTCGGGAGGCAAACCTGTGTAAAAAGCAATATCCCACCTTGTCGCATTTTGAGCAATCAAGAGGATGTCGCAAGAGGTACAATCCAGATAGCTCATTGCGTTTGTCGACAGCCTCCTCGTATTCCGTGTCGACCTCCATACCATCCTTGGCGGTCGCAGTGCATGCAAACACCACTGAAAAATTATCGGTTACTTTTCTTCTGGCACCGACTAAACATAGTCCGCAATGGCCTGTCTCTGTCAATGATTTATGATAGCATGGGGCTGACAAAGGAATGTCATGCCGTTGGATTATTTCAACTAACCTTTCTCCTTCCTGAGCTTTAACTCTTTTACCATTGAGGGTGATATTTATCCTATTGTTATTCACCTAGTTTTGGCGGAAAGTCTATTTTCGCCGATGATTTTCTCAATACAATTTTGCAGAGCATACACATATCTATGAAAATTAATGTTTATAAATTGATATTTTCGACCCGTTAACCCAAAGCAAACGTAAATAATGAACGATAAAGTAAAATTTTAAACACACTTGACTTAAAAAAATTCAGCGATATGTATGATACCAATGTCGCTTTATGCAAGAGGAGCTAGTTTTCCACCTGGGGAACTTCGTTTTTATGCAAGAGGGGTTAGTTTTCTTCCTCGGGATGGACAAACAGTTTATGGGTATGAAATCGACGATGAGGACAATATTATAGGATATTACTTAAATGGGAGACAGATTTCACGGGGAACCTTGGAGGAGAAAATGGCAGAAGATAAAGCCCTGACGGGTTTAAATTTTGAGCCAAAGCCACTTCATGGGATGAAAAGCCTTGCTGATCGGGAAGCCTCTTCTTGGTTTTTGGGAAATCCTTCGAGCAAATAAAGGTAGAAGAGTCTTCGACCCAACCAACTGAAAAGCAACATCGATTAGATGTATTGTACATTTGTTTCCTCCGCAAACACATAAAACATCTTCGTTGGGCAGCATAAAACTCACACAGAAATTTTTCTTGCGAACTTGCCAATATGAAAATTTTCCCAATGGTGTTTATAGGTGAAAATTAAAGTTGGCATTGGATATGATATCCATCGATTGGTTACGGGGCGTAAGCTGATCTTTGGAGGGGTGACAATTGATTTCCATAAAGGCTTGATAGGGCATTCTGATGCTGATGTGCTTATACACGCGATAGCTGATGCTCTCTTGGGAGCACTAGGATTACCCAATATTGGCCAAGTATTTCCTGACGCAGAAATATGGACCCAAGATCTGGATTCCAAAAAAATTCTAAAATATGCCCATGGTATGGTGGATAAAATGGGCTACAAAATTTCCAATGTGGATATTGTTATTATTGCCCAAGAACCCAAGCTGTCTCCATACTTTGACAAAATTCGCGAATCCATTGCTTCGATATTGCTAATCGATGGTGGGGATATTGGGCTAAAGGCGACAACCCACGAAGGACTCGGATCAATTGGATCTGGCGAAGCCATTGCCTCCTTTGTCAGCACAATTCTTATTTCCGATAAATAACTAAAATCTTAGATTATCAACTCTGGTAATCTTAATTCTTTTAGCCATTGGCTTTATTATCACTTTTTTCTTTGACCTGATAAAATGTTGTTTGTGCGACGTTTTACTTTTTCAAGAGTTCCTTCGGCATTGATGTCATAGATTGGTATGTCATCCCGTAAAATTGCCATACAAGCATTGATCGAATCTTCGTAGATTTGATACCTTCGCGATGCTGCTTCAAAGGATATGTCGGTTGGTCGGACTGCTACAACTTTTGAGCCGGACTCTTTCGCTTTTTCATTTTGTTCAATGGCCATAGCTCCGCGCAACAGTTGTCTGTTTATGCTTGTTTGCCGTGTCACAGAAAATTTTACTATTTTAAAACCTGTCGGCATTTCATTGTGAATTTCATGTAATTTGCATATTAAATATTTTAAAAAATATGCCTGCACAACGGTCCTTGGAAATCCGTCTATTATAATTCCTCTGGAATTTTCAGTCTTTAATAACTCATTTATGACCTGTGTAATTACAACGTCATCGCTCACAAGCTGTCCTCGCGCTTTCAAGGATTCACATTCCGGCGTAGTCAAGAGAGAACTAACTTCGATGGGAGGAGTGGAAATTTCTAAAACCCGCATAACGTTTAAAGTATTTGTTCCTTTCCCAGAACCTGGAGCTCCATTGAGAAAAACCACCTGTTTGGGGAATTTCAAATTCCTTTCTCCAAACTTTTCACATAGTTCTTGCCATAAATTATTAAACAAGGTTTTAGCCATCAATTCGCTTTGTTTTATGCTCACACTTTTTTTTACTATTGTTTCTTTTTCTGGTGACGAAGTTTCTTCTGCCAACCCACTTCTAACCATCAGTACGATGAATACGGTACCGAAAAGTGCGAATATTTTTAATAAACTTTTCAAAAATCAACCTCCTAGAGGAAAAGCTAGGACATCTTCCCGTTTAATCCAGAAAATTTTTCTTACCATTCATTTTTTTACTATTAAATTACAGTATTGTTGGGAATTTCCGCATTGCGTGTAATGCAAAGAATCCCATCCTTGATGTACGTTCCATTATATTCGTAGCCATCTGGCTTGCCATAGGGTGTCAAGTATACATTGTTCCCAATTCTAGCATTTTTATCGATGATGGTATTTTTGATTATTGAATTTTCCCCGATGCCGAGAGGAATAGGAGAGTTAACTACTTGGTTTGTAGTAATGGGACAGTCGAAATAATCTGCACCGAACATTAGAACGTTTTCGAGATATGTTCCTTTTCTTATGACTGATCTAAGGCCAATGACGCACCGATTAAGGATGGCGTCGGTTATAATACAACCATCGGATAGTAACGTTTTTTCTATTCGACTGCTGTTGACTTTGCAAGCCGGAAGGTAGCGCGCCCGCGTATAAATAGGGTTTTCGGCATCGAAAAAATCAAACTCTGGAACCACGTCTGTGAGCATGAGGTTGGTTTCAAAAAAGGATCCGATGGTACCTATGTCCTCCCAAAAACCATCAAATACATAGCCACCCACATTATACCTATTGATCATACCAGGCAATATGTCCTTTCCGAAATCTTCTTCGTTGCCTAAAAGAACTTCCATCAGTACTTTCGATGTGAAGGCGTATATGCCCATGGAAGCAAGATAATGATTCGTGTTACTTTTATCCTTGAGGGTACTTCTAATATGTGCTGGCAATGTGCAATGTTTTACCAATTCTGGGTTTTTGGGCTTTTCAACGAAGCTCCTAATCTTCAAAGAATGATCAATTTCTACTATTCCAAATGAAGAAATTTTATGTTCTGGGATCGCTTTCACCGCAACGGTTACGCCTGCTTGAGATTCATGGTGCTTTTCAATCAAATTCTGTAGATTCATTCGATATAATTGATCACCGGAAAGGATTAAAATAATATCATCGGGATTGGTGTTAATATATTTTAAATTTTTCCTCACGGCATCGGCGGTTCCCATGTACCACTGTTCCCCTTGACTATTGGTCTGTTCGGCAGAGAAAATTTCAATGGTGCTATTCCCAAACGTATCAAACCTGTAGGTCGTTTCTATGTGTCTATGTAAAGATCGCGTATTAAATTGCGTCAAAATGTAAACTTTCGAAAGCCCAGAGTTTAGGCAATTACTTATGGGGATATCTATCAGTCTATATTTGCCAGCCAGTGGAACCGCTGGCTTGCAACGTGTTTTGGTTAGCGGATACAATCTGTCTCCACGTCCTCCTCCCAATATTACGCAATAGACATTGTTCCTCATCAAATACTAATGATGATTAATGTAAAAGAAAAGTCAATTATAAGCAATAATTTGCCGAAAATTTCAAAAATTAAAAAATCAAGAAAAATCGTTCAATTTTATATTGATTTTGTTAATTTCTTATCCTTGGGTTGGGTAAAAGAAAAAATTTTAGTACTTGTTGGTAAAAAAATTGCACTCGAGGCATATAGTATCAAGCTGCCTTGCATCTTCGTTGTTATGAAAAGTAAAACCACAAACAGTACCGCATTGGCTCCTGAAACCGTTGAACGGCAGTATAAATATTGGCGCCTACGAATAATGTACTCATTGATTATTGGATATGCTGCATTTTACCTGGTTCGACAAAACTTTCAAGTGGCAGCCCCGCAAATGTTGATGGAATTGGGATGCACAAAAGCGGAGATCGGTTGGGTATTTACCGCGTTTGCACTTATCTATGGGTTTGGAAAATTTTTTGCAGGAGTAATCTGTGACAGAACAAATGCCCGATGGTTTATGCCGATAGGACTGATTGGATCAGCCTTCTGCAGTGTATTTATCGGCATGGCGAATTCTCTTTGGGTTTTTATCTTATTTTATGCTCTAAATGGCGCTTTTCAATCTGCTGGATGGCCTCCTGTTTCAAGGTTGATGACCCAATGGTATGCTCCATCCGAATTGGGTACCAAGTGGGGAATCGTCAATGCATCCCATCAAATAGGTAGTATCATTATACTCTTGGTTGGATCGGAAATATTGGAACTGCTCGGTTGGAGATACGTATTTTTTATTCCTGCAGTATTTGCACTACTACTATCAATATTTCTATTTGAGAGACTGCGAGACAATCCACGGTCGCTTGGACTACCTTCCATAGAGGAGAAGGAAAACCTACTCAATGATACAGGGCATAGCGACGATGAAGAAATCACTTTTAAAGAGGTTTTTCTAGAACATATCCTTCCAAATAAATCCCTGTGGTATGTTTGTATGGCTAACTTTTTTGTCTACATAATTAGAATGGGCTTTTTCAACTGGGCACCGACGTTTTTACAGGAAGCAAAAAATTCAACCGTTATGGGGGCTGCCTATATGAATGTGATATTCGAATTGATGGGAGCTGTGGGGGGTTTTATAGCAGGCTGGGCATCCGATAGGGTTTTCGGAGGGCGACGAAATTGTACTTCTTTTTATTTCATGATGGTTCTAATTCTTACGCTATTTATGTTTTGGTATATGCCATCCGAATCAATCTTTGTAAATACGGTATTTTTCTTCGTTATAGGTTTTTTCATATACGGTCCGCAAACTCTTGCCGGTGTGTCGGGAGCAGAGTTTGGATCTCGCCGTGCAGCCGCAGCAGGAACTGGACTAACAGGAACATTCGGGTATTTAGGCAGTGCGGTTTCCGGGTGGGGAGTTGGAAAAATTGCCGACAAGTGGGGATGGAATGCAACTTTTATTTTCTTCGTCTTTTGTGCCGCTGCTGGTGCATTTTTCTTCATGCTGAATTGGAACAGGACCAGCCAGTGTTATAAGGTCAAAGCATAGTTGCCTCACCATGAGATGGAAATGTGTCTGTAGCTACGATGGAACTGATTTTAATGGATGGCAAAGTCAACCGAATTGTAACACGATACAGGATATTTTAGAAAAACGATTAAGGTTTATTTTCGAATGTCCTGTACGGGTACATAGCAGCGGAAGAACCGATGCCGGTGTACATGCAAATTATCAGGTTTTTCACTTTGATGCTAACTGGGAACATGGGTCCGATAAGCTGCTCCGAGCATTCAAATGTGACATTCCCAAAACCATACGGGTGTTTGCTGCCGAAGAGGTGGATGATGCTTTCCATGCACGTTTTTCCGCCATACGTAAACAATACCAATATCACATCTTGGAAGGTGATGCATCGCCATTCGACTATCGCTATGTTTGGAATTTGGGAAACCGACGTTTGAACGTGGATAAAATGAACGAAGTGGCAAAAATTTTTCTCGGAAAACATGATTTTTCTCAGTTTGGAGCGAAACACAGAGACAGTACCACTGAAAATGCCGTAAAAACCATGCATGAAATGTCATTTTTTCGTAGCGGCACGAGGATAATTTTTACAACCGAAGGTAGCGGATACTTGTATAAAATGGTTCGAATATTGGTTGGTTGCTTTGTGCAAGTTGGTCTTGGAAATATGAATAGCGACAAGCTTGCCGCAACCATAACCGGACAAAACAAAAACTGCACTGATTTTAGGAAAGAGTGTGCCCCCGGCCACGGACTATTCCTAAATAGGGTATATTACTAGGGCGTGTTGTCTCTAAACAAAACTTTCCCCATTTATGCATTTTCTGCAATTGTCCCCGACAGTATGGTGGTTGTGGAACCGTCAATTTGGATGGAGAGAATTTTTCCAATATCATTCTCCGATGCCTTGAACAGCACTTTGCAATGATTTGGGGTCCATCCAAACATCGTGTCCGTACCTCGCCGGGCATGGCCTTCAACGAGTACTTCCTCCGTTTTCCCCAAAAATCGCTGATGGTAATACAGTGAGGCTTCTTGCACGCGCTGCAGCAGGATCTGATTCCTCCGTTCCTTTTCGCTTTCTTCCACATCATCAACCAGTTCGGCAGACCTAGTTCCTTCTCGTGGACTATACTTAAAAATAAATGCCATATTGAATTTTGCGGTATCAAACAACGAAACCGTTTCGGCGAAATCTTCTTCTGTTTCTCCCGGGTATCCAACGATAATATCCGTAGATATTCCCACGTTTGGTACAACCCTACGAAGTTTCTTGACGATTGTTAAAATCCTTTCAGCAGTATATGGACGTCTCATGGCGACTAATATGCGGTTTGATCCACTTTGAATCGGCAGGTGCACGGATGGGCATAACTTCGATAAAGTTTTATGGGCTAGAATTAAATCGTCGGAAAAGTTTTTGGGATGGGGGGACATGTAGCGAATCCTTTTAATGCCCGGAAGGATGTCCAAACGTTCGAGCAGTTGAACGAATGGAGTTTTACCATTTATCACCGGCATTAACCTACCGCCGTAATTGTTAACTATTTGTCCAAGCAATGTGATTTCTTTTATACCATTTTCCGCTAAAAATTTTGCTTCCTCGACGATATCCTCCATTGGACGGTATTGTTCATTGCCCCGTGTTCTAGGTACAACGCAATAGCTACAGCGCATGTTGCACCCGTGCATAATTGACAAAAACGCAGTACATTTGTTTGTTTCCAATTTGCGGTCAAAATCATGGGAAAGGGGCTGCCTTTTTGGGTTTCCTATGGATAGATTCTTCCTATTGCCTTCTAGGATATTGGCCAATTCATGCAATCTTTTTGGGCCGATGACAAAATCAATGACACCATTTAATTTGAAAAGCTTTTCTCCCAAGTTTTCTGCCATGCATCCCACGATTCCAATTTTAAAATTTGGATTGGTTCGTTTTCTTCGTACCAAATATCCCGCTTTCCCAAGAGCTTTAATTTCTGCCTGCTCACGCACGCTACACGTATTTAAAATTACGACATCGGCTACTTTTTCATTATCTATTAGCTCGTGCCCGGCACGTTGCAATTGAGACGAAATCATTTCGCTGTCGCGTTCATTCATTTGACAGCCATAGGTTTTTACAAAAACTTTTAAACTTTTCTTCACTGACGAATCTTTTTTAAACCGATACGTAGATAATGCAAGTGGCAAAAATGCCGCTAACATAAACTAAAAACGGTGAAATCTGTGAAAAGATTTGCATAAATTTTAATAATTTATATCCCCGTTGTATGGGCAAAAAAAGTACACGACGCATGTGGACAGAAAAATTATCAAAGCATGATGGCGGGACTTTTTTTAAAAACGATGCCCAAACTTTGAATAGCACTTCCGTTTCTCGCGGATTTAAAGGGGTTGTTATGGGAATTGACGCAAGTCTTCGCGGAACAGGTATTGCCATCGTAGATTTTAAGGAAACACAGCCCGTTCTAATGTTTTCGACGCGCATCACTTGCCAAGCAAAACTGTCGTTTTTTCAGTGCATTGAACGAATTTTCAAAACCATAAATGCCATCCTACAGAATTTTAAAATTAATTACGCTGCGATTGAACAAACGGTCTATGTGCAAAATTATAAAATTTCTCACATCCTTGGATCCGCCAAAGGAGCAATAATTGCCGCTCTAATGAATAACAATTTACAGATTGCCGAATACGAACCACTAAGAATCAAACAGGCGGTCTTGGGCATTGGTCGTGCCTCAAAGGAACAAATCAGGCGTATGGTCTGCAATATTTTAGGGATAGAACATGGAATTTCCTACGATGAAAGCGATGCCATGGCAGTTGCATTTTGCCATGCCTGGACATTCAAGGGTAACCTTTAGGGGTTGTTTTTAAGTATCCAATGTTATACTTCCCTTTTATTCCTTCCTTTTCCTTATGAATTCTGAGCTTTGGCAAAAGTTTTCAAAAAAGCTAGAGTTTCTCCTAAAAAATTATACTTTTTTGAATAGAGTGTCGAAGAAGGCTAATGTAACTTTGATTGGTGTGTTTATTGTCATAGCAATGCTGCTATTTCTAGTGGCGATATTTGCTTTTTCTTCTGCGAGTTGGTTCGCAAAAAAGATAACGTTTTACACTTTCTTTAATACGTCTCTTAATGGGCTTGAAGTGGGAGCTCCTGTAAAGTTTAAGGGTATTAAAGTCGGAACAGTAAAGTTCATAGAAATAATCTACGATGTTGGAACCGATAAGGCCGTGGCTGCTGTAATCTTCGACGTTGATGCTAATTTGTTCAAAACAGTTGGAGGCAGCAGGATGCGTGTCACAGATCATAATATGTTTTACACTGAACAAATTGGACGCGGTTTGGCGGCCAAACTATCGATGGAAAGCATTTTGACAGGCAAATTGTTTGTGGGATTGGATTACCATAAGAATGGACGGGAAAGGTTTTCCAAAGATATTATTCTGGGCAAATATCAGCAAATGCCATCGGTTGCTACGGAACTTGATGAGTTGATGACTAGCTTCGACGTAATAATGGGAAAGCTATCAAAGGTTGAATGGGAAAAAAGTTTTCACATGATAATTTCTACGCTGGATAACCTAAAAAATGCAGCTAAAACTTTAGATTTCGCATCGATAAAAAGAGCTATGGATGCCATTTCAAGCACATTGTCTTCAGATTCCAGCACAAGGCAATCCGTGGATGACATTTTGCAGCAGCTGGCCAAAATGCTGCGCGCTTTGCGAGTATTATTGGAATACATTGAAAGGAATCCCAACGCATTGATTGTAGGAAAGGCACTATGAGATATACAAAAATGTTGATACTTTTCTTTTTTTGTTTCCCCGTTTTCTTGGGATCGGGGTGTTCGGTTCTTGTCCCCCGAAAGGATGTTGCCAAATTCTATACATTTTGTGGCTATAACTCATCAAAGAAAATGCCTGACCCTTTGAATACAAGGTCGATGATTATAAACCTAACGGTTGGAGAGATCCCTTCCTATGCGGACTGTCCATACGTTGTTACGATTTCTAACCATGGCCAGTTGACCTTGTCGGAAATTGCTAGGTGGGCAGAACCATTGCAAGATGCGTGTACTAGAGCTCTAACCCACAAATTATCCGAACTTGTGTGTGACCGTATAATCGTTATCCCTTCAGCATATACCAGAGGAAATACTTTTTTTTGCAATTTCCTCCTGTCAATTGGCATTAGCGATTTTATATATGATAAATCAGAAAGGAAAGTCGTTTTAGATTGTACCTGGTCGTTGTTCGATTATATTTCCAGAAGACAGGTGTTGGTCCATAGGTACACAAAGTTAACCCCATGCGATGGTAGCAATTACGAAAGCATAATCGCCGCCATGGAACTTGCACTATATGAATTAGCCCAGGATATTGCTGCAAAGATGGTACAAATTTTTCCAGAGGCAACCTCTATAGAGTAAAATAAGGAATAGGGAATACATAGGGATAACGGTCCGAAAAAACTGAAAAGCATCATAGAACATCTCGCGCACGCCGAATATCAAGGCTAATTACCCAGACAATGGGAATAATTAAATGGTGACTATCTCTGTAATAGAGTGATTTTTACAAAAATTTTACGCAACCACGGCACTGATGAAAATCATTTAGGGAAAATTACCCAGAAAAATTTCAGGGAATGCGGTGACATTTTGTAAACAATTCTTGACAAGGGATAGGATTAGTTTTTGTTTCTGCTGTAAATATATGGCGTTGAAAATTAGATTGCAAAGGCGGGGAAATAGAAATCGCCCTGTGTATAAGATTGTTGTGGCAGAAAGTACAAGCCGTCGCGATGGAAAGTTTGTGGAAGCCATAGGAAATTACGATCCCAATGCCCGTGGTAATACTCCGGAGTTGGCTTTAATTTTAGATCGTGCAGATTACTGGATGAGCGTAGGAGCTAAGCCAACGGACACGGTGAAATCTTTGATAAAAAAAGCTAGGGCAGTTCAAATTTCTGCATAAATTTAATAGGCTATGTTAAAGTTCGATTGTTTGTCATTGTTTCCTGAAATGCTAAATGGGTTTGTATCCTGTAGCATCGTAGGTCGTGCCATACAAAACAGGTTGGTAATGGTTTGTCTTCATAATTTACGCAATTGGGCGACGGATAAACATAGCCTAACGGATGACAGTCCGTTCGGTGGAGGTTCGGGTATGGTCATGAAGCCAGAACCAATTTTCGCAGCGGTTGAAGCGTTGAGGAGCGAACATTCCAAGGTAATATTTTTATGTCCAGATGGAGAGATTTTTGATTCTAATATGGCCCAAGAGCTATCCCGGGAAGAACATTTGATATTGTTGTCGGGGCACTATGAAGGTGTCGACGAGCGGGTTAGGGAATTTTTGGTCGACAAGGAAATTTCTATAGGAGACTATATTTTAACCAATGGTACGCTAGCCTCGGCGGTTTTAATGGATGCTATTATTCGGCAAATACCGGGGGTTTTGGGGAGCGGTAACTCGCTGAATCAGGATAGTTTCAATGATGGATTGCTATCTTTTCCACAATATACGCGCCCTGCCGAATTTCGTGGGATGTCAGTTCCCGATGTCCTTTTATCGGGGAATCATGCTGAGATTGCCAAGTGGCGCAAAAGTCAACGGTCATTGCGGACCAGAAAACGCAGACCAGATTTAATAAAAGAGTGAGGATTTGAAATGAATCGAGAAATAGAAGAAATTGTTACTGGGGATCAGATCAAAAAGGATCGAAATGTCTTTAAAGTAGGGGATGCCATAAGCGTTCATACAATCGTAAAAGAAGGCGACAAAGAGAGGATTCAGGTATTTTCTGGCATTGTGATTGCTCGCCGGGGATCTGGGATCAATCAAATGTTTGTGGTCAGAAAAATTTCCTATGGTGAAGGTGTGGAGCGCATATTCAATTTAAATTCACCGTTTATTTCGAAAATTACGGTGGATCGCGTGAGCAAAGTCTTACGTTCAAAACTTTATTACATGCGCAAAAGGGAAGGCAAAAGCGCCATGAAGGTCCAGGAGAGTTAATTGGAAATAGCTTTCACAGATGAATGACGTTAGAGTACGATTTGCCCCTAGCCCAACTGGTTTTTTCCATATTGGAAGTGCTCGTACGGCTTTGTTTAATTGGTTATACGCAAAACATAGGAAAGGAAAATTTATACTCCGCATTGAGGATACAGATGATGAACGAGATCGGAAGGAATTTCTTGATGTTCTGATCCATGGTTTACATTGGCTTGGCTTACATTGGGATGAAGGGCCCGGTGTCGGAGGCGAATATGGTCCGTATTTTCAAAGCCAACGATCCGACATTTATCGAAAATATATCGAAATCCTAAGGAGCGAAGGTCTCACCTACGAACGGGATGGAGCATTATATTTTAGAGTTTCCCATAGGCCTCAGGTCATCCATGATCTAATTCGCGGTGACGTTAGCAGGGAAGAAGAAAAAGATTTTGTCATCGTTCGCTCGAATGGGAAACCGGTTTTCCATTTGGTTAATGTCGTCGACGACATTTCCATGCGGATTACACATATTATACGTGGAGAAGATCATTTGTCTAATACGAGCAAACACATCGAATTGTTCAATGCCTTTGGTGTAAAGCCTCCGCTGTTTGCTCATATTCCTTTGATCCTGAAATCTCAGGGCTCAGGCAAAATGAGCAAACGCGATACAGGTGCCCTAATAGAAGACTACGAAAAAAATCATTTTATAGCCGATGCTGTTCGCAACTATCTATGCTTACTCGGGTGGTCTCCCAAGGAAGACAGGGAAATTTTACCATTGGATGAAATTATACGGCTATTTGATATCTGTGACGTTAATAGGAACAACGCTAGGTTTGATGAAAAGAAAATGTCATTTATCAATTCGGAATATTTGCGGGCATTACCTCTTGATGACTTTTGCGGTCGTGCACTGGCCGTTTTGAAGAGTGGCCACTTAGCCATTGAAGAATTTGATGCCCACTATGTCAGAGATGTTTTGGCCCTATGCCAAGAAAAGTTGCGTTCATTCGCCGAACTGCCAAATTTTATCGAATATTTTTTTACCGAAAGTTTTCCCTATGACCGAGAAGCTTTGGCAAAATTGCAGTCAAAGTTTGACGTACAAACACGGCTACATAAATTTAAATTGGCATTTGAATCATTGGATGTCGTTGATGAAACGTCCGTTGAAAATTTGATCCGTCAATTGGCGACTGACCATGGAGTTAACACGGGAGAATATATCCACAGCGTTAGGCTAGCAGTGTCAGGACGTACGGTCGGGCCAGGCCTGTTCGGATTACTGCGTGTTCTGGGCAAACAAGTCGTTCTTAAAAGATTGAATGCTTTTTCCAAAAAAAATTAAATTAGACATAATGAATTTTCCCACTGGTTTGCAAATTTGAGCAAATCATGAATCATTTTTTGCTGCCATAATATTCGTCAGAGAAGGTATTTTTGTTTCAAGGAGGATGGCGAAATATTGTACTTGCGACGATCTAATTTTTACACACAAATTTATGCAAATTGAAAACACTGGAACAACATGTTCGGCACTATGCTGTTACGATTATCGTGTTTTTGTTGTTTTGTGTGATTGTTTGGCGATTACTTGATCTATCCTATTTTAATCGGGGAAAATATTATAAATCGCTGGAACAGACTAGAAATTCAATTATTACAATCCCAGCGAAGCGAGGTATGATATTCGATAGAAATCTTGAAATATTGGCCTGTGACAAACCTAGGATTGTTTTAGGCGTAGACCCATATGTAGCTAATTCTGAAAAAGATCTGCAAAAAATTTTTCTACTAGCAGAACTTTTAGACATAGACGTTAAAAATATTTTGGATAAGTTTGTGAAAAAATGCAAAATTTCAAAAAACCGAAGAAAAAAAGTACGGTGGGTCCCTATTTGTGAAATCGATAGCGACTCTCTCCATGCCGCGATAGAAGCGATCAAAATTCGTGGAGTATATGGAATAAAAAATTCTCGTAGATACTACCCTTTTGGCCACCAAATGGCTCATGTAACCGGATTTATTAGTAAAGAAAATGGTCCCGTTTGTGGTGTAGAAAAATGCATGAATTTCTACTTGCAGGGACAGGATGGATACATCGAATCGGAAAAGGACGGACGAACGATGGAACTAGTCCAATATAGGAAAAAGGAAATTCCATGCAAGAATGGAAATGATGTTGTCCTGACCATCGACAAAAATATTCAAAAAATTGTATGTGACGAAGTATCCCAACTGGTTGAGAAATTTTCTCCCAAGTCCATTTCTGTCATCGTAAGCGAAGTCCTAACAGGAGAAATCCTTGCACTAGTAAATTATCCAGACTACGACCCTAATAATTATGGAAGCTCTCCCCCCGAAAATATGAAAAATTTGGCCGTTTGTAATGTCTACGAGCCGGGATCGGTATTTAAGATAATCGCCATGTCGTTCGGGTTGGAGTATGGTTTAGTCGATGAGGATAGCATTTTTGATTGCACATTGGCAAGTGTCATGAACCGAGGACGAAAAATTACGATGCCGAAGGATCATACCCCCTTTGATAAATTGACGTTTGTCGAAGCTATTAGAAAATCGAGCAATCGAGCAGCTGTACAGATGGCGATGCTTATAGGAGAACAAGATTTTTATAATTGCGTTAAATCCTATGGTTTTGGAGAAAAAGCCGGCTATGGTTCCGACGCGGAATCACCTGGCATATTGAAGCCAGTGTCAAAATGGGATGCGTGGACAATTACCCGTATGCCGATGGGACACTCCGTCGGTGCCGTTCCTCTACAAACCCACTGTGCCATATCGGTAATAGCCAACGACGGAATTTTACTAAAGCCAAACCTGTTTAAATATGTCATGGAAGGAGATCAAAAAATTCTTACTATGAATCCAGTCATTCGGAGGCGAGTAATATCACCTCAAACGGCCTTTCGCATGAGGAAAATCATGCACAATCCGCAAAGAGACAAGCTCCGAAACGGTATAGAATTTGGAGGTAAAAGTGGAACCGGACAAAAAATCATCAACGACCAATATTCCCACCATCGGCATACGTCTTCCTATGGTGGATTTTTCCCCGTCGATGTCCCCAAAATTATTATTACCGTAATCGTTGATGATGCGAAAGTCACCAGTGGAATAGCATGGGGATCAGTGGTTTCCTTGCCAGCTTTTAAAAATATTGCCGAAAAAATTTCCCAATACTTGGAACTATAGAATCAAAAAGACAAAAGTGGACATTCTTCCCTTCGAAAATTACCCTTAAATTGGTAATTGACAGCAAAATGTTTTGAAAAAACTTGATTTGTTCGATATTATGCTTTGTGTAGTCGAATCCTCGTAGGGGGAATTAGCTCAGTTGGTTAGAGCATCAGCATGACACGCTGGGGGTCACTGGTTCGAATCCAGTATTTCCCACCATGACACGGGAGGAGGTGAGTTTTATGGCAGTAATAGTACAAGTGCGAAAAGGCGAAACGATAGATAAGGCGTTGCGTCGTTTGAAAAAGCGTCTAGATCGCGAAGGTGTTATCCGGGAAGTTCGGGAAAAACAGTATTTTGAGAAGCCGTGTGCCAAACGCCGTCGCAAGAAAAAAATGGCAAAATTTGCCAATTATTTGCGCCTTAAAAACGAAAATATGTAGCGCTAGGTTTCCTCCGTGGATGGGTGGAGGTATGTTTAAAATTTAAGAATTTTTAAGAAAGAAGAAAATGGGTCAGCCAAAACGTAAACAGTCAAAACAGCGTAGTAGAAAACGCCGTGGAGCAAATAGATTCTCTGGACCAGAGCTGGCCAGAGATCCAGCAACGGGCAATTTATTTAGTCCCCACCACATTAATCCGGAAACAGGAATGTATCGCGGGAGACAAGTCATTGAAATAAAAGATTAATGGCCATAGTTGCTTAACTATAACGCATAGCATGCATATGAATTCCAAAAAACAGGTGGTCGCCGTTGATGTTATGGGGGGAGACAAGGGTGTCTCATTGATGATTAGAGGAGTAGAATTTGCTATTAAATTGTTTCCCGATGAAATAGGCAAGTTGGTTTTGGTTGGCGATGAAGCAATCATAAAGGAACAGATTTCTCGGTGCGGGTCTGTTTTTCGCAATAGGGCTGTAGAAATCTGCCACGCTTCACAGTCCATAGATATGGCAGAAAAGCCAATGCATGCTTTGAGAAATAAAAAAGATTCTTCTATGTTTAGGGCCATTGATCTTTTGAAAGAAAACAAGGTTGCGGGCATTCTAAGTTGCGGAAATACCGGATGCCTTGTTGCAGGAGGGACACTGAAAGTGGGTGTGATGCCGGGGATTGATAGGCCAGCACTGGCCACGATTATTCCGGCACCGACCAATCATTTTGTGCTCATCGACGTGGGGGCAAATCCTACCACATCTGCCAAAAGCCTTGTCCATAATGCCCTTCTCGGAGCATTATACTATAACATTGCTGTCGCTCCCCAAAATAGTCCGCGAGTAGGGCTGCTAACGATCGGAACCGAAGAAGGCAAAGGGAGTGAAACCATCTGTGAAGCCCATGAAATGCTGAAAAAAATCAACGGTGAAATACGATACTGTGGACTCATAGAAGGATTTCAGTTATTTAGTAATGAAATTGATGTTGTAGTGTGTGATGGATTCGTTGGCAATATTTTGCTAAAAACCATCGAGTCTTTGGCTGGGACGATAAAAAATTACATCAAAGCAGAGGTGAAAAAAAATCCATTGCGCATGCTGGGAGCATTTCTCGCGAGCGGCGCTTTTAGGGCAATGAAAAGGGATCTAACGGCTGATAGATACGGTGGAGCACCTCTACTCGGGCTCAATGGAATTGTTGTAAAATCCCATGGTTCAAGCTCCATAGAAGCGGTTGCCCATGCTTTGAGCCTAACATTTAGATTATCCAAGATGAACCATGAACATTTTCTAAGCAATGCGGTTGAAAAAGTTAATTTTCTCATCGAATAGGAACCATAAAAGATAGGTAAAATGAAAAACCATAAACAGTTTGTAAAAATATTGGGAGTGGGGTCCTACGTTCCGGGAAAAATCGTCACCAATGATGACTTGAGCAAAATTATTGATACGTCCGACGAATGGATCCAAACAAGAACTGGTATCCGGGAAAGAAGGATAGCTGCAGCCGATCAAACCACATCCGATTTGTGCGTATGTGCAGCTCGTAAAGCAACAGAAAATGCCAATATTGCGGTGGATGCTATCGACTTGATTTTAACGGGGACGATAACATCCGACGTAATGTTTCCTTCTACTTCCGTATTTGTTCAGGCAAAATTAGGATTAAAAAATATTCCGTGCTTTGACTATAATGTAGCCTGTTCGGGATTACAGTATGGCATTGAACTTGCGTGGTCGTTGATAGAGTCCAGGCGCTATAAAAATATTTTATTGATCTGCGGAGATAAGCTATCCGCAATAACGGACTGGCAAGACCGTTCCACTTGTGTACTTTTCGGTGACGGTGCTGGAGCGATGATTCTCTCAGCTACCGAAAATGAAGAAGAAAATTCTATCGTCGACGTGCTATTGGGAGCCAACGGTGAACACTCCGAATTAATAATATTGCCGGCAGGAGGCTCAAGAGAACCAGCGAGCGAGAAAACTGTAAGCGAACGAAAACATTTTATGAAAATGTCTGGGCGCGACCTTTTTCGGGAAGCCGTGAAGATTATGGGAAATTGCGCCCAGGAAATTTTAGGAAGAAATAATATGTCTACCAGTGACATAGATTTTCTCATTACCCACCAGGCTAATTTGCGAATCATAGATGCCGTTAGGGAACGCCTCGATATTTCTCCCGAAAAGGTCTGCGTAACCATTGACAAATATGGAAATACATCGGCATCTTCGTGCATAATTGCCATAGATAGTTTGATACGGAGTGGCAAAATTATACAGGGATCGAAGGTATTAACGGTAGGTTTTGGAGCAGGGTTGACTTGGGGGGCAGCAATATTAAAGTTCTAAAACATTCATGCAAAAATATATTCCATTTTTAATGTTCATTCTAAGTTTAACACGTTTAAATGCAGACATAATCTGGACAGAGGAACTTGGCTGGCAACCAACGCCTGACATCGCCTCTGTTTCCAAGTTCAACAAAGAACCCTCGGATTCCATACAGCTTATGAATGATGCTCGGTTAGCCCAGGAAGAAGGACGTATCAGCATGGCCTTGGTGGGATATAGGAGCGTGTGTAAAAAGTTCCCCGATTCCATTTTTGCACCGGAGGCATACTATCAAATCGGAAAAATAAAGGTGAGCAAGAACCAATTCAATGATGCATTTAAGGCATTTACTACCATAACAAAGAAATATCCACAATATCCCCGTTTCAACGCCGTTTTACATGAAAAATTTGAGATTGCTCGACTCTTGAAAAGTGGGGAACGGCCGAAATATTTTGGAGTTATTCCGGGATTTAGGGACTACCAAATAACGGTCGATTTCTATAAAAAAATTGTAGAAGACGCTCCATTTAGCGACATTGCGCCTTTGGCGTTGGTCCACATGGGGGATTTTGCGATTAGTAACAATCGACCCCTTGACGCAATTGCAGCGTTTGAACAATTAATAGATGAATACCCCTACTCTGAACATACGCCTGAGGCCTATCTAAAACTGGGTGATATCTACGCAAAAATGGCCAAAAGTCCTCTCTATGACCAAGGGGCAACTAAATTGGCCATGAATAATTATGAAGATTTTTTGACACTATATCCAAATCATGAAGATGCTGCAAGGGTCCAGGCAGGCTATGACCAAATGAGGATCAGACTTGCCGAAAGCAAATTGCTCATAGGAGACTTCTATTTTAACGCAAGGAATAATAGCAAAGCTGCCATAATCATGTACAACAAAGCAGCACATTTTCTCCCGGGATCCGAAATAGAACGCAATGCTAGGGAGAGGATAGCATATATAAAGGCAGGAAATTTACCAAAAGCGACACCCGTAGATTTTCTGTTCGGTAGATACCAACGTCCTACCGATGAACAACTGCCCAGCTTACCACTGCAAGATGATCCTGAGGACGGTTTTGACTTTTCCAATGATTTAATACAAATAAACACCGACTCCGACGAGGAGGGTCTTTTAGAAAGTGTGGATAGAAAGATCAAGCCCGCTGAAAGTTTTATAAAAGTTGGTCCAAATAAGAAATTTTGATTAAAAATAAACCATGAAAAAAATTCCCCTATTAGTTTGTCTAGCGATATTAGTACTAGGCGCAGGATGTATGTTTTATTCCATGAGGCCTAGTACGCCTTTAGAATTTGATAAAATATATGTTGCTCCCATAAAAAATGATTCCTTTGCTCCCCAAGCGCAGGTATCATTGACGAAGCAGGTCCGCACGAAGCTGGCCAACATCACGGGACTAGAACTTGCTTCATCTCCCGAGAACGCTGCTGTTTTAGAGATTACCATCGTAGATTTTGGACGATTCATGGCCACTGCCCAGGAGGAGGATACATCTCGGGCGAAATCGTTTGATATGAGGATGGTGATCTTCTGTACGCTAATCAATAGCATAACAGGAAAAGTTTACTTCAAAGATTATCGCATATCAGATGTCGTGGAATGTCATACGTCCAATGGCGACTTTCAGGCATTCCAATATCAAGCGATACCCAAGCTTTCGAATAAGCTTGCCGATGAAATTTGTAACGTTATTTGCAATTTGTGGTAAAAATGATGTCTTTTTAGTAAAATGGCTGCCAAAGGATTTATTAATAAGAAAAACTTTTGGGGGACTCCGTAAGGTAGTGGAAGGAATAAAAGGGGAAGCCAAGGAAACTGGACTTCGTTGTGGTACATGGGAAAGATGCATAACTTTACCTCGCATTGTTTCAGTCCCTCGCGAGATCAATCGGCAGTGTATCCCTTGTCAGCCAGAAGGTAATTCGCATCCGGCAAGTCTTGCAGCAGTTCCACGATCTCAACTATAGTTAATCTTTTTGACCAGGGCCGAAAGAAGAGTTAAAAAGCAAAGAAGAAATGTATTACGGGAAAGATTTGAGGGTCAAGGTGATAGAGTATGCCAAAATCAACGGAGTAAAAGAGACCAGTAAGGTGTTTGGCGTAGGTACCAGGACTATAAGCAGGTGGAAAAAGTTACTGAGGGAAAAGGGGAACCTCAACCG
>JAITBI010000037.1 GCA_031283685.1 Puniceicoccales bacterium
TTTTTCTAGGGATTTGCAATATTTTTTACATAAATTTATTTCATATTGTGAATTTATTTGCGTACTAAAAAACTAATCGGATCCGTGATAACCATAGAAATTCATAGCTTCGACTCGGCCACGGATCGAGATTGGTGTGGCAATGTCCTCGAAATATAGAACTTCCCGGACGCGGGAAAAAACTTTGCTTGCAAAACAAAAAGAAAGTCCCAATGTGCACCTCACCATAGCCCGGATGGCGGAACTGGCAGACGCGTCGGACTCAAAATCCGATTCCCGCAGGGGAGTGTGGGTTCGACCCCCTCTCCGGGCACCATGATTTTAGGATCGGAAAAGATTTCCCGGTGAAATTCACAGATGTGTGAATATGTTTGTCGGTGAAATTTTTGGAGAAGTTTAGATTTAATGGAGGAGAGATGACAGAGTGGCCTATTGTGCAGCACTGGAAATGCTGTGTGCTAGCAATGGCACCGAGGGTTCGAATCCCTCTCTCTCCGCCAGGAAACAACATTTTTCTTGTTTAATTGAAACAATATTTATTTATTGGAAGCCAAACCCATGTTCAATATCTCTAATTTTTTTGGAACGGTAGCTTTTTTATTGTCCTGTATAGGTCTTATTCCTCAGATTTGGAAATCGTTTAAAACTAAGTCGACGGAAGATATCTCCACGTTAATGCTTATAAATTACCTCGTTTGTTCGGTCTGCTGGATTATCTATGGCTGCTACGTAAAATCACATCCCGTGATATGGAGTAATGTCGCCATGCTTATAACTAGTTTTATTTCCATTGTCCAAAAATGTTACTATGATCGTAAAACTCGACGAATATAGGTCGGTATTATGCTTGCATGGTACTTTGCCTAACCGTAAATTTTTTCAAAAAATGCAGCTACCAATAATTGCTGCAGATGGAGCCGCAAATTCTTTGGCAACGATGGGCATAATACCCCATATGGTAATAGGGGATTTGGATAGCGTCAGGCAAGATTTGTTGGTCGACGGTAAGTTCATAAAGCTTGGAGATCAAAATTCATCGGATTTTGAAAAGGCATTAAATTATTTGGAAGACCATAGCCTTTTACCAAGTATTATCCTCGGCATGAGTGGTGGATATATGGACCATATCCTAAATAATATCAATGTTTTTACCCGAACAAATTCTGTTTTCTTGGGAGAGAATATCATGGGCCTGATGCTTAGGAAAACCCACGTATTCAATCTAGAAATTGGGACAAAGTTGTCACTTTTCGGAATCCCAAGATGTTGTATTACGACGAAAGGACTAAAGTGGAACCTTAGTACAGCGGAATTGGTTTTTCCTGGTTTCAATTCGTGTTTTAATAGGGCAGCATTGGAAAACATCCACATCCATGTAACAAGTGGGGCAGCACTGTTGATAGTTTACACATCGACCATAGTCGATGCAGGCTTATAAGTTTAGATGACGATTCTCGGGGAGAAAATTCGAAATCCATTTGCGATGAAAAGTAAAAACAAACGACTTGCTGTGCCCACTTCGTTGCGTCTCGGCACTTTTTATAAAAAAAGCCCCAACTCCAATTGGGACTTTCAAAGAATTAAAAACAATTCCTACTAGAATGAACAATCAACGGAAGCATTTGCCCAGAGATTATTTCTATGTCCTGGTATTACTGTATCCAATGCACCATTTACCCAAGACTTCACCTCTCCAGAGTTTCCTTCATAGGCAACCCCAACTTTAACCTTAGCATTGTTGTTGAGCTCATATATCAAATCGGCATTTACCCCATAGTAGCTGTAGCCTTTTTTACCAAGTACAGCTTGATAAGGAAGTCCATAAGGCTTTGATGCCTGATCAAATCCTACCTTCGCACCAAGATTAACTCCCAGGCCAGAAAATGCATACTGGGACAGATCAAAATTATACCTTACACGACCTTCTATTGCAAATTCTTTCCGGTTAAAATCATAAAAGCAATACAAGGATGGCTCCAGTAAAACGTCGACAATAACCCCCCCATGAATTTCATTGGAATGACGTTCGATATCGCCTCTATCTGATTTCGATGGAATTGACTCGTAAAAACGGCACTTATACCCACCATCCACTGTGAACAGTTCAGTTACATCCCATAATACTCCAAGATAAGGGGCCCATTGATTTAAAGCAGACCCACCTTTAATATCAAGAGCAGTATCAATCCCTACGTAGGCATTGCCACCGTCAGCCACAGGATACCCTACCTTTATTTGAGGCATCCACGCTGCATGAAATTCATTGCGTCCACGAAACACACGTTCTGTCCGAAATTGAACATTTGTTTCTAGGGTTAAATCCGATGTGACATCTTCTGCGTATAAACCAACAGCACTAAGCATGCCAACGGCTATTCCTAATAATTTTTTCATAGACTTTCCTTTATTAAATTTAGTTTGTGAAACCTTAAAAATGAGATTTTACATCTTCGTTACGGAGAGGGTATTGTCAAGCTTTTTCTGTTAAATTTTTAGAAAAATTTTTAGAAGAAACAAAGTCCAAAACATATGGAAAATAAAACGGTTATTTCGTAGATTAAAAGGATTTTGTAGAATTTTCACTCCATTGGCAAACTTCTTCCCAGCAGCGAATAACAGAGAAAAATAACTTTCCAAAAGTACAAAAAATGAATCTAGATATAGAGTCCATTAAAAGCTCTTGCTCCCTTTAAAAATTAAGTATTGGGGTATAAATCATACATTACCGTTGAAATTTCCGTAAAATTCCATTTTTATATGCCAATGAAAAATCTACACGCCTATTGGCGAATGGAGTATGTGGAAGTTCCTCAATCGGAAAAAACAAAGAATAAAAATCCATTTTTGGCAATTCCAAAGGAAGATGAAGCCACATCATTGCTGATATTTAAGAGTCAATTGTGCTATTCGGCACTGAATAAGTTTCCTTATAACGCAGGGCATGCCATGGTAATACCATATCGTCAAGTTGCTGATATCCAAGATTTGACCGAGGAGGAATACATTGATATCTGCCAGTCTGTTTTAAAGATACAGAGAGTATTAATCGAAGCTCTCAAACCTGACGGATTTAATATTGGATATAATCTTGGAGCTGCTGCTGGGGCAGGTATAGCAAATCATGTACATTGCCATGTAGTTCCGAGATGGAAAGGAGATACGAACTTTATGCCAGTAATAGGGCAGACGAAAGTGTTGCCTATGGCGTTAGAAAAAATGGTTGCTCGATTAAAAACTTTTATTTGAATTTTTCAATCGATGTTTCCTTAATCTTTAGTAGAGAATCGTCAATGATCATAAAGAGGTGGCAAGGTAAAATATTTGATGTGAGTTCTCACACCGAAACAACCCAAATCGAGAATCGATATCCGGGTTGGCAAAGGAAGATTAGAGAAATACTGACGTTTTTACTATTTTCTTTCGGATTTGCTCTCGTATCATTTTTTGGGAACAATTGCCTGCGCATTCAATTCATACCAGGAAATGTATCAAAATCTAGAATTGTGGCAGATTTAGCATTTGAGTATGAAAGTAAAATAAAGACGGAAAAGTTATATGAGCAAAAAAGGCATCAGGCTGATAATGTTTTTTACATAGACAAAAAATGCTATGAGGATTTTATCGAAGTTCTAAAACTACTCGATGAGCAAACAGAAAACTTTACCTACGAACACACATTAAGCGAAGCGGGTCGAAACGATATCAGAGAGTTTATTGGTGAATTTATAACTTCCAATATAATAAAGCTTGAATGGCACGATATCGCCATACTAATAAGTTCTCTAACGCCTCTCGAGCGTGCACAAGCATTCCAAGAATGCATATCTCTTTTGAGAGAAATAGCAAGGGATGGTGTATTTTCCGAAGAAGTATCAGCTAGCTTGAAGCAATTTTCGACGAGTTACACAGGAATTAAATTAAAAAGCAATAAACGGCGTAACCTTCGCACATTGGAACAGGCTCTACACTACATAAGAATGCACTTGATGTCGATGGATCTTGATCAGGATGTTGCGAACATATTCTTTAATATCATCAAACAGGGTATTAAACCGAATCTAGTATTTGATGCCGAGGAGAGCAAAGCTCGACTTGAAATGATTCGTAAATCGATTAAACCGGTTCGAGTCAAAGTACGGCAGGGAGATTTAATATTAGATGGCGATACGGTCATTAACGATGAAATTCACGAAGCTCTGGTAGCATATCAAAAGGCACTGAAACAGTCAAATTATGTGGGCTGGGGATTTTATAGGGACTTTTATGCTAAAATGCTCCAGGGGATGATTGCGCTTTATGTGGCCATGGTCCTTCTGCAAGTTTTGCCAAAAAACAAAACTTTCAATCTGAAAACTTTGGTTGGATGTGGTATACTCACAATGGCTCAGTTGCTATTTCTTAGAATATTTCTTCAAATTGGAAACCATGAGGAATTTTTTAGACACTTCATCCTGCTTAACTGTTTCCCGTTTTGTTTACCAATACTATGGGCTTCCGGCGTTACGACATTGCTCCATGGTTTCTCTGGTGGTGTGATTGTGTCTTTTTTTGTGTCGCTGTACTACACACTAATGATATCCAAATCCATACACTTTTTCCTAATGTTGTTAACGTCTCATTTTATCTTCATTGCCTTCCTAAAAAATATAAACTTCAGGATAAAAATTATATGGGCGGGCATACTATCGGGTACGATTACCGCTACACTTGTGTTGGCGGAACATCTATTTCCAATGACAATAAATCGACTGATTCTATTTCAGAGTGGTTCGCTACTGCTGATGTGTATAGGTTCTGGGCTGTTAACCACCATGCTATTTCCCATTTTTGAAAGGTTATTTTCTGTCTATTCAAATGTTACACTTTTCGAACTACTAGATTATAATAATCAAATTTTGAAAAATTTACAAATTACAGCGCCTGGTACCTATAACCACAGCCTGATCGTGTCCAATATTGCGGAACAAGTTGCCATCAATTCAAATGTCAATTCAGTCCTGTGCAAAACGGGAGCACTGTTCCACGATATGGGGAAAATGTTGAAGGCAGCGTATTTCATAGAAAATCAAAATAATCAAAATTTACACGACCAACAAACTCCTTATCTTAGCACGCTAATAGTCAAAAATCACGTAAAGGATGGTGTGGCTCTGGCCAAACAGTATAAGCTACCATCACCGATTATCGACATTATACAACAACATCATGGGACAACACTAATCTACTACTTTTATGAAAAAGCCAAACATGATCTTTTGCTAAGTACTGATACCGAAAATATGTCCGACGAAGAAATTAACACGTTCATAGCCAATAAGCTTGACGCTTCCGTTTTTAGGTACAACGGTCCACGTCCGAGGACAAAAGAAAGTTTAATCGTTATGCTGTCTGATTCCATCGAAGCTGCCAGCAGAACTTTGAAGCGAATAACCCATCATACAATCGAGAATTTAGTTAATATGATTTTTGACATTAAATTAAATGATCATCAATTGGATGAATGTCCAATTACATTCGATGAAATTAGAGAATTGCGAAAAATTTTCGCATCCATCATGCTGTCCATGATGCATTCTAGAATTTCATACAATGCATCGGAAGATGATATGGATATGGATAACATTTATTGGAGAAGTGAATAAATTTCGTAGAAAAATCCAAATTTTTAATGGAGTAAGGTGGCTTAATTTCAGCAACAGAAAAGTCTTTGCGTTATTTAGAGTGCTTGATTCCTCTCCGTTTAAAATTTCAGAAGGCGAGCTGTCTGTTGCATTTCTTGACAAAGAAACCATGCAAAACCTCCATTTAAAATTCTCGAATGATGATACACTGACGGATGTAATAACATTTGAAGGAGATCAAAGGATGAATTTCGCTGGAGAAATTTGCGTTTCCCCTGACTATGCCCATGATAATTGCAAAATGCATGGAACAACATTTTCTGAAGAATTGAGCCTCTACTTGATCCATGGATATTTGCACATCCACGGATTAGACGATATTTCTTCGGATGAAGCAAAGAAAATGCGAGAGGGAGAATGTATTTGCATGGCCCAGGTGAAAAACGCAAATGCACTGCCAACATTTTTGCCCCATTAAAACGTTGCAAAATAATAGGCCAGGGCTAATTTTTACCTATTCATATGAGTAATCAAGAGGTAATTATTTCGGGAGTACACGTTGATTTGACAGACTCTCTAAAGTCTGTCGTACACGGTAAAGTACACAAGTTGTTTAACCATGATGGCAAAATCATTCGTATTCGGGTAACGCTTGAAATGTCTAAAAACAAAGCTCATCAGGACGAATTTATCGCCCATGGGCACGTGGATATTGGTGGTTTGGACATAGAGGCAAAGGCAGCAACGGGAGATTTGTATAAGTCAATCGATGCTATGGTTAGCAAACTTGACAGACAGCTAATCGATGCTCATAAAACAAAGCAAGTGAAACGAAAAAACTAGAGGGTATCACGGAAAATATTCGGGTGGTTACTTTAAATCCCATGGCAATGTACTAATATTGATACAACACTAGCGGATCAAGTGTACGATTTTGTTGAACTCATGTCCATTAGCATCTTTTAATGATAATTTAGCAACTCCTTCTTTCTTGTTAAACGAAGACAGTTGACAGGTTGCTTCTCCAATTGACACGGTGTCACCGATGTTATAAAAAGTATATTCGTTGCCACTGAAATCTTTTATGATGAGTATGTATTCATTATCTAAAAATTTCTGTTCATTGGTCAAAGTGATTTCTTTCTTGGTAATGTCATCGAAGATTGTAACTACAGGAAACTCGTAGTAGGCACCATCTTTTTCGTATCCTTCCACATTAAATCCAATTACCCGCAGTTTTAGATTTTCACATTTATCCCCAACAGCACATTCCCCATATTTCTCCGTTTCAATATCCTTAAACATGATAACGGTTTTACCATTACCTTGGGATTGCGAATACCCTTCCACCATTATCCGATAGGGCTTATTTCTAACCTCGGACAGATATAGTGGAAAAGTATCATCCACCATGAGAGCGCTATAAGTTTTAACTATTGTTTTGCCATTTTCGCTATACACGGATGGACATGTAAATAAATCAAACTCAATGGGAGATTTATCTTTTTTTAAGCCCTGTGTCCAAGGAAAATCCTTTTTTGTAAAAGACAAAAACGTTCCTCTCTCTTCCTCCGTCTTTTTATGATTTTCAACATCTAACTGCACCTTAAAATGGGTTCCACTTTTTTTCAGAGAAATAGTAACCCACAAACTGCCCAGGATCAGAACGACCACCAACACTAAAAAAAACTTCTTACCATTAAACACGAAGTCATTATACAGAAACTTTTATCTTTTTCCTAGAATTTTTTGTCAATTTGAATAACCGGCGCTGACATTATTATTTATTTATAACTTTTGCTTACAAATTTCGTTTTTACATTCCTACCAAAAAAGGAGATTCTAGACCATGGGATAAAGCGGTGGTATGTTTCAGCTTCGCCTGGATTTTTCTAGCGCTACCAAAATTAGGGAAATGTCGACGGGCGTGATACCGCTAATTCTTGAAGCCTGACCGAGGTTTTGCGGTTGATAAAGTTGTAACTTTTGTCGACTTTCATTGCTTAAGCTTTTTACACTTCCGTAGTTAAACGTGGAGGGAATTTTAATATGTTCTAGCTCCGAAGACTTTTCTATGGCTCTTCGTTCACGCTCGAGGTAGCCCGAATAGCTAATTCTGTAAATCACTTCATCTTGTACGGATTGAGTTTCACCGTAAAAATCATTTGGAAAAACGATGGTATCCCGATTTCGCGCTTGCACAAGCCAATCTCCTATAGCTTTTGTTTCAAATTTTTCGGAACGTAAACGCACTATCCAAGAATTTATCTTATCCATTTTCTCATGAGTTCGTTGGATTCTGGCTTCATCAATTAATTCAAATTTTTCCGCGAAATTCAGCAGCCTGACATCGGCACTCCCATGATTTAATAGCAACCTGTGTTCTGCCCTACTTGTAAACATTCTATAGGGTTCAAATGTTCCTTTTGTTACCAAATCATCGATCAATACGCCTATGTAGGCATCATGGCGCCCCAGCACCATCATATCGTTCCCTAACGATTTCCTTCCGGCATTGACTCCAGCCACAAGCCCTTGTCCCGCTGCTTCTTCATATCCCGATGTACCATTAATTTGTCCAGCAAAGAACAAATTTTCTATAATCTTCGAATGTAGGGTAGCGTCGATTTGTGTCGGTGGAGCGAAATCATATTCCACGGCATAGGCTGGGCGCAGCATCCTTGCATTTTTAAGTGCTGGAATACTTTTTAATACCTCTAGCTGTACATCCAATGGCATACTGGACGATAAACCGTTGATATACCACTCATCGGAATGATACCCTTCCGGTTCTAAAAACAATCGATGCTCATCGTGGTCTGGAAATTTTACACATTTATCTTCAATGCTTGGGCAATATCTCGGACCAATGCTTTTGATTTCCCCAGAGTAGAGGGGCGAACAGGAAATATTGTGCAAAATTATTTCTTTCGTAGCAGAGGTGGTATGGGTAATCCAACAGGATTTTTGGTTGTAAAAAGCGGAACCGAGAATGGCACAGTTTTTTATATCCCCGGCAAATTTTGTATTAAACATTTTGTCGAATATTTCCTGGTCTCGAGTGTCGTAAAAAGCAAATAGGCATGGGGAGGCGTCGCCCCGTTGTTCTTCGCATGCATAAAAGTCAATTGACGTTCCCAAAATTCGCGGTGAGGTCCCCGTTTTCATTCTATCAATTTTAATGCCATGGGTGGACAGGCTATCCGATAGGTATTGGGCGGAGAAATCTCCCAGTCGCCCTCCTAGGATTTTATTCTTACCTATGTGGATCAACCCGCGTAAAAACGTTCCGTTGGTTAGTACTACCGTTGTGGAAAATATTTCCACGCCGGCGTCGGTAGAAACTCCCATTACCCTATCATCTTTCACGATTATTCCGGTGACAATTGCTTGAAAGATGGACAAATTGTTTGACGTTTGGGTGAGAACTTGTTTCATTCGCAGGGAATACATATCTTTATCGCACTGAGCACGGGGGCCTTGTACTGCAGTTCCCTTGGATCGGTTTAGCAGTCGAAATTGGATGGCGGTTGCATCCGCATTCATTGCCATTGCACCTCCCAAAGCATCAATTTCACGCACCATATTACCCTTTGCTAACCCTCCAATGGCAGGGTTGCAGCTCATTTTTGCGATCGTATCAATATTCCCAGCCACCAATAATGTTTTTGCTCCGACTCTGGATGCTGCAAGAGCTGCTTCGCATCCGGCATGTCCTCCTCCGCAAACAATGGTGTCGAAGTCTTTAAAAATTTTCATGGTATATTTTTTCCCAACTTTTAACAAAAATGCGAGGAAAAGTTTTAATCCCCATCGAAACAGGTCCAAGGCTTGGTTATTCCCTGTTGTTTTGCTTAGAGCCTGGTTTTTATGCGATAATTCTCGGGATAAATTTCAAAAAAAACTTGACAAGATATCCCATTTCTTGTCCTTTTAAGAGACATAAGGTATTTATTTATGTGGAGTAAATTGTTTTAGTTGGAATCTTAATTTGTAAAAGCTGGCGAAGGGGCATCATGGAAAAAAAAGACGTAGACAGTTTAATCGAAGGAAATTTTTTGTTGGAAAAGTCTCGACCCGACCTTGAAAAGATGACGTGTGGGGCCTATTGCCTACATGGATCTTTTGGAGTTGGACAGCTAAAAGGGTATGATGCGGAAAAAAAGAAACTTATTATTGTTTTTGGAGATGGGAACAATGAATCACGCCTAATGGATCCGGTTTTCTGCATAAAAAAATTAGAGATTTTGCAGGATGACCATTTGCTGGTTAAATTCCACAACAATCCAGCAGAAATTCGTCAGAAAATGAAAAAATCATCGGTCACGTTAGTAATTGAATACCTAGAAAAAGCGCCAAATCACAAAGCTTCCCTTGGTGATATCGAAAAAACTTTTGGAAGAATAGTAGAAGAGAAGAATTTTAAGAGGTGGTGGAATGTTACTAGAAAACTGATAGCAAAGGAACCAAAACTTACGCTGATAGAAGGCAATGTGACCTATCTAGAACTTTGCGATGAGCCTATCTCAGAAGAAGATCAGTTGATGCAACAGTTTGAATCCGTTCGAGATATGCATCAGAGAATAACCATTGCGGAAAAGTTTTTGTCATTGCTAAAGGCTAACGAATCTTTGAAGGATTTTGGCGTAAAAATTGTTGAGTGTTTGTCTGAAATGTGTTCGTCCAAGATCAAGAAAATTACTGCCGCTGACAAATTTCGGGCATGTGTCGTCAGAGATGAATTGGCAAAACTGTCCGGCATCAACATTGATTCGTTGAGCCCAAAATTAGAGGCCCTCGTCGGCGAATATTCAAACTTAACAAAAGTCTGCGATAATTTACAACCGAATTACTATGTCACTTTTTTGGAGCTAGTGACGCGCGTGTTTCCAGATGAATGGGAAAAACAGTGTTTCAACATTTTAAAAAATTGCAACGAAAAATTAACAAATGAGTGCATTATTTACCTCAAAGACAATTCCTGTGCAGATTCTCTACGGGCAACACTTGTAAGATGGCTAAAAGAAAAAAGTTTACGGGCGGTCCTTTTGCAATGGATTATAAAAAATCGTCATGCCAAAAAGTTCGAAGAAGTATTTTCGACAGAACTGATGTCCCATGAGCTGCTACGTGCAATATTTTGGGCAATCGATAACGAGGCATTAATATCAGCTGGAAAACTGAGGAAAATCCCACTGGTAGAATTGCTAAACAATGATAGGACATTGATCCGTGATTTATTGTCAAGTGCTACGGAAGAAATAGCAAGTGATTTAGCCCAAACTTTACTCATTAACCAAGGAATTGACAATCTTTCAAAAAAATCTCTTTTGGCACGATTTATCGCCATATTTCCTGGGCTCCAAGAACTCGTTTTGAGTGCCAGTAAGACAAAATTGCCACAGGATGTTTCTCTAAAAGTTTCTTTGAGCAGTTTGGAAAACAAACGTAAAGAATATGACCTGCTAATCAAAGAGAAAATACCAGCCAATAAAAAAGCCATTGAACTTGCCCGTGAGCATGGAGACCTGATCGAAAACTCTGAATATAAGATGGCGAGGCAGGATCAAGATACCCTACTGTCTAGGAAAGCTCAACTGGAAGAAGAGTTAAAAATGGCCCACGTCGTCGACTTTGTCAACATCGACACATCGATGGTTTCCATTGGATCTGTTGTAAAGATTCGCCAGGTGGATTCAGGGAAAACTGCCGAATATACTATTTTGGGGGCGTGGGATAGTGATCCTTCCAAAAATGTCATTTCGTATAAAACGAGCATGGCTCAGTCATTACTTGGGAAAAAAGAAAAAGAAATTATCGAAACCATTTCAGACGATAACAAAGAAACGTGGCAAATCGAATCGATCAGTGCCTATACGGAACTCTAAAGTGTGTCGTCCAATAGTACGGATAGACAAGGAGAAGTTTCTTTAGTTCCTTTAGGGATTTTTACGTAAGCGTCTTTTTTAATCTTGTTCTTTGTCTGCTTTGGTTACATCGGTTATTTTATAGTTTTCCATGTGTAACAAAGGATCTGCTCGAAATAGAAGTTTGGCATCAAACTTTTTCTCTATGGAAATTAGGGCATATTCGTCGCCCTTCATACGCTCTAGGACTTCATTATTCAATGAAATTTTGAACTCGATTTTTATTTCACTGGGAACTTTTGAACGTTTTTGTTGTAAAAATTCGATGAGTTTACGATAGATTTCATTGCACATAGTTCGAGGAGACTTAATAAAGCCATCGCCGTCACAATACTTACACATGGTACGCATTTCGCTATTATTACTCTGAGAATGTCGTTGGCGGGAAATTTCCATTAGGCCAAGCTGTGAAATTGGCAATACGAAATTTTTTGCACGATCCTTGGATAACTCCTTGCGCATGAGATTGAAAAGGTTGACACGATCCTTTCTATTAATCATGTCAATAAAATCTATCACGATTAGGCCACCGATGTTTCGCAGACGTAACTGTCTCGCAATCTCCTTCCCAGCCTCAAAATTTAAATTGAAAATGAAATTATTGGCATCCTTTCCTTTGGATTTGTAATTCCCTGTGTTAACATCAATGGATGTTAGTGCTTCAGTTTCATGGATAACAATTTCCCCTCCGCATGACAATGGAACACAGCGAGAAAATGTTTGGTCAATCTGACGTTCCACGTTAAACCGTTCAAATAGCGGAATGCTTTCCGTGAATAGATGGAACTTTTGCTTTGAACGGGGCGAAATGGCAGTTACTGACTTTACCATGCGGTCAAATGCTGCCTGGTCATTGACAATTATTCTGTCGATGTCGTCGGTTAAAAAATCCCGAACCGTACGCTCTACCAAATCCGGTTCGTTGTGTATAAGGATTGGTTTGGAACTTTGTTCATAACGGGCGAGGATTGATTTCCACTCCTGCATTAAAATATGCAGGTCCCGGACGAAATATCGTGTCTTTTTCCCCACTCCAGCCGTGCGAATAATAACGCCCATGCCTTCGGGAATGGTCAGTTTGTGTAAAATATCTTTTAGGCGATTTCTTTCCTTTGGATCATCTATTTTTTTTGAAATTCCACATTCTTCGGAAAAAGGCATCAAAACCAAACATGTTCCCGGCAAAGCAATATTTGTTGTCACCCTTGGTCCTTTATTCCCAATTTGGTCTTTTATAACTTGGACCATGATGTCTGTACCAATGCGATATAAGTGGGGAATATCGTTGATGGTAATATGTTTGTTTTTCTTCGATGAATTTTTTCGAACCACTTCGAATGTTTTATCATTAGCCTCCGGTAAGGCATCCCAATAGTGAAGGAAGGCATTTTTCTCTTCACCAATGTCGACAAATGCAGCCTTTAATCCCGATTCTAAATTTTGAATCTTTCCGCGGAAAATCGCCCCGACAAGATTTTGTTCGTTCAAATATTCAAATTCATAGTTCTCCAATATACCATTGCAAAGCAGTGCAACACGGGTTTCCGTTATTTCGCAACTTAAAATTAACTCACGGTATGGTTTGTTTGGGCTAATTAAAGATCTTATGATTCTTTGTATTACTGGCTGTTGTTTTGCTCTTGCAGCAGCGTCTTGCTTTATTTTTTCCAGCGAAAACTCTTTATGCTGGTTAAGAGAATGATTGAAAAATTTTTCATTTTGATTTTTCTCGGTATCTTTCATTTGATTCCTAATTATTTATAGGAAGGGAACTTGATTTTGTCTGCTGTTTCATGTAAAATTATTCTGATGGCGATAGACACTTTGTACTAAGCCTTGTAAAAAACAGCAAGTTAATAAAAAAGATCCCCCGTAACTTAAAAATGGAAGAGGGATTCCGGTAATTGGCATTAATCCTATGGTCATTCCAATATTTATACAAATATGCGCTAAAAGTAACATGCTGATCCCAACACATAAATATGTTCCGAATTTATCGCGTGCACAATTTGCTGTCCGTAATCCACTCCATATAACTAAAGCATATAACAATATCACTGTTAATGCTCCTACAAACCCTCTTTCCTCTGCTATCACAGAAAACACAAAATCATTTGAAGCTATGGACTTTGGAAGATACCCTAGCTTCGCTTGGGTCCCATTATTAAACCCTTTGCCATTTAACCCTCCCGATCCAACCGCTATTAGCGACTGATGTAAGTTCCAACTGATTCCTATGCCATCTGGATCGACCTCATCGGGAAACAGAAATGCAATTATTCTATCCCGTTGATAGTCTTTCATCGGGAAAAATGATCGATCCTCATATTTCGTCGTTGTTGTTCGATCTCCCAAATTTTTTCTGTCTAGAAAGTTTCTATACCCATAAATGTCAAATGCAACCATAGACAATAGTATCAATACACCCACAAAAACATAGGCGAAAAATTTTTTCGACAAATTGGAAACGTATAGCATCGCAAAAAACATCACGGGGAATGTTAGTGCAGACCCCAAATCAGGTTGCAATAACACCAGTATTGTTGGTATGCAAAACACTCCAAAAAACTTTGCAAGATTTTTAATCGATCCCCAAAAAGATATGATTTCAAATCTTGCCATCAATGCTGCTAGCATCACTAAAAACCCTAATTTTGCCAGTTCGGATGGTTGAATTGTGATACCGAAAATTTTTACCCATCTTACCGCACCATAGTGTCGTTTCCCTAGTGGAGACCACGCTAACACTAGCAAAATAATACTGATGTAATATATCCAATGGGCATTGTTACGCCACAGGGAATAATCTAGTTTTGATACGATGAAATAAATAACAAAGCCGATGGATGCCCAGAGAATTTGCATACACCATTGTTTTCCCCCCACATAGCTATGGGCAGCGTAGATCGCCGTTATCCCTATGGCTAGTAGAATGACCACGGATATGATGGGAATCAAATCCCACGACTGACTTTTGGCATTACCTAACAGTGACGATAATTTAAATAAGAACTTACTGCGTATTATTTTCAAGTTTTTCAGAAAATGTTGTTGATAATCTACTAAATGTTGCGATTTTACAACACTATTTGACTCTTTCCAAGATTTTCCGCATGAAAATAGCCAAAACGTAGGTCGGGTGGTGATTTTTTATTCCATTATGCTTTTGTCTCCGCTTACCTCATTCCCATTTTCTACTTTCTAAAAGTGTAAGCCTTTGGGAATGCGGTACTCCGAGGGAAAGAACATTCCAATGGTAACGAGATGATGTTTACGGGAAACAAAATGCTTGACAAAATTAACATCCTAAACATCCAAAACATATCAGTAGTGATGTTTAATCCAGTTATCCTGTCGGTTTCGCTTGTGTTGATAATGTGTGTACTGCACATTAACGTCGTAATAGCGTTAACAACGGGCTCGATAGTTTGTGGAATGTTCGGGAGATTACCACTGAAAGATACCCTTAATGCCTTTTCCCAGGGGCTTGGAGGTGGAGCAAAAATTGCGCTAAGCTATGCACTCCTAGGGGTGTTTGCGTCGGCGATTGCCCATTCGGGGTTGTCGAAATTTTTAATGGACGGAATGGCGCGTTTATTGCATCTGGGTCCAGGCAAATCGAGCGTACGAAATACAACCACCAGAACAAGTAACCACACTAAAATTATACTATTTTTTGCCATAGGTTGCATTGCAATTGCCAGCGAAAACATTATCCCTGTCCACATTGCATTTATTCCTATCCTAATTCCGCCATTGCTGAGCGTTTTCAATGAATTGCGAATGGACCGTCGCGCCATGGCTTGCGTTATTGTGTTTGGTGTAGTGGCTGCTTACCTAATCATCCCGATGGGATTTGGTGAAATTTTTCTGGTGAATATACTTTCCCATTATTTAAAAATTAATGGCTTGGACATGTCATTGTCCGAAATAATTCGCGCACTACTTTTCCCGGTCACTGGAATGGGGGTTGGATTAATTCTGGCATTGCTGAGATACAAGAAACCAAGGAACTATCAAACGTTGACCGTAAAAAATTCTGGAAAATCTGATCAGATTTCTAGGAAAGATTTCGTAATATCATGCTGTGCTGTAATAGTAGTTTTTGCCATACAGCTGATTGCCAGGGATATTGTTCTAGGTGCACTGGCTGGTTTTCTATGTTTACTGGTTGGTAGGGTTGTAAAACAACGGGATACGGAGGATGTCGTCGCCAATGGATTCAAAATGATGGCAACGATTTCCTTTACTATGCTTGCCGCTGCCGGGTTTGGCTACGTCTTACGTTTGTCTGGTGGAATTGACGAGATTGTAAATTGTTTAACTACTCATGTGTCCAGTAGCAAAGCGTTGACTTCCTTTGGTATGTTACTCGTTGGATTTTTGATATCCGTTGGAATTGGATCCTCATTTTCTACGGTTCCAATTATTGCTAGCGTATATGTCCCTTTGGGAATTAAACTTGGATTTAGTCCGGCGGCAATTGCCGTAATAATTGCGGTATCTGGGGCTATTGGCGATGCTGGATCTCCGGCGTCGGATTCAACACTTGGAGCCACGAGTGGGCTGAATGCTGATGGCCAACATTCCCTGGTTCGCGACACAGCAATTCCAACATTTATACATTTAGCCGTTCCGGCATTCATTTTTGGATGGATAACGTCACTGTTGGTTTAATCATAGTGCCGCTACCCAATTATTGAAATATCCTTATATTAAAGGTGTATGAAACAGGCATCAATAGTTCTGGTAAGTAACAATAGTTTTTTACTTCTGTGTTCAGTTTTTTAAATTCACTCCATGTGTAAAACGACGGGAGGTTCATTTTGATAAATCGCAGACGGTTAATCGAACGCTGTGGCCACAGAGAGACAAGGGCTTACAAGTTTTCTATTGCAAAAGTATGACTGACGATCTATCTTTGACATGATTCATGTATTGGCATTGGCATATTATTATCCTCCTGTCCTATTTTGTGGGTTCACTCTCATTCGGAGCATTTCTGGCACGTATTAATGATGTGGACATTTTTTCATCGGGGAGTGGTAGTTCCGGAGCAACTAATATAAAACGTACACTTGGAGGTAGTGCTGGAAGTTTGGTTTTTGTGTTAGATTTCCTAAAAGGGTATATTCCTTCGCTAATAATTGTAAAAAGTTTCCCAGAAGAAAATTACCTAAATATTCGATTGGCTGCCTTTGGGTTAATTGGGGTTTTACTTGGGCATAGTTTTTCGATTTTCCATAAATTTCGTGGAGGGAAAGGAATCGCTTCTACCATGGGAGGGCTTTTAGCCATTATGCCGAATACGTTGGTCATAGGCATATTTCTCTGGTTAGTAATTTTTCATGCGACAAGAATTGTTTCCATAGCATCCTTATGCTTCGCTGCTAGTGCGATATTGACATCATATCTGTTTTCATATCCCAAAGACTGTATCATGTATGTGGTTATCATTAATGGGATTATTTTTTGGCAACATAGGACAAATATTATCAAGTTGCTAAATGGTACAGAATATAAATTCACAAAAAAGTCCTAATGACAAGAATTGTTCAAAAATATGGTGGAACATCCGTAAGAGACATTAATTGTATTCGTTCGGTGGCGAATAGAATCAAAGAATCTTATATCAAAGGCAACGAAATGATCGTAGTGGTCTCTGCCCGTGCTGGTGTCACCGACAGGCTGATTTCAGATGCAAAGAAATTATCTACAACTCCAAATAATAGAGAACTTGATGTCTTACTTTGCATTGGGGAACAAGAGACAGTTGCGCTTTTGTCAATCGCCCTCGATGCTATTGGTGTTCGTGCTACTTCCCGACTAGCCTTTCAAATTGGCTTACAAACTTGCCAATCTCATGGCAGTGCTAGAATAGAAAATATTCAAGGAACAAATGTTGAAAAACTTCTGGCAGAAAAAAATGTCATAATTGTTGCCGGTTTTCAAGGAATTTCCAGGAATGGTGACTTGACAACCCTAGGTCGCGGAGGATCAGATTTGACGGCATTAGCATTGGCCCACAGATTTCAAGCAGATAGATGTGAGATATTTACCGATGTAAATGGCGTTTATACGGGTGATCCAAAGGTCATTCAAAATGCCAAATTGATAGAGGAAATAGACTTTGAATCCCTATTGCGGCTATCTTTTTTTGACAGCAAAATTATGCAAGACCGATCCATTGCGTTTGCTCAAAAAAATAATATCCCATTCACAATTTCCAATACGTTCGAAAATTCTCCGGGAACAAGTGTTGTAGAGCAAACAACCCAATACGAATCCTATGTCATAGGAATAACAAGCAAAACTAACCTTTGCCTGATTTCATGTAAATCCAGTGGGGACATTGTGAGTAAAGTTTTGATGTTTTTTGAAGGCCACGACGTAGCGGTAAGCTTTATAAAACATAGGCACCTCGACGACCATACATTTTTCGATGAAATTTCGTTGGACATGCTAGACTTTTTGAATCTTAAGGATGAGTTTAGTGAAATCTTTCGGCCATATTTGCAGAGTCTACGTAGGGAAGAAAATCTATCACGCATTGATATGATTGGGACAAATATTCAAGCCTATCCAAAAGTATCCCAGATTTTTGATATTATTCCACAACCGGATATCCTTCGCTCCGAATATGGTAAACATGGGCTATCGTTTCTGATTAAGTCTGACAGATATAAAAGTTTGTTGAACGATGTTCACGATTTAATCTTTTAAAGACAAAAAATTGACTGCCCCTCTTAACATGGGAAATGACCGCCATTTTTCCAAGACACGTGTTTCATTTTAATATAAAGTGTGAAATTTTGTTTGCGATTTGTGATAATTTTCACAACATCGTTATTCCTATGGAAGTAAAATCTGAAAACAGATCTGAGAATATAGACCCGGCTGCTAAGGTTGCTAGCGCAAATCCCGCAGATACTAAAAATAAATCATCCTTTGCTGGGAGAACGTTTGGGATGGGAACTGGTAACAAAACATTTATGACCAAAGAAGTTATGTCCGCGGTGGATAAAAAAGTAGATGCAACGGATCCGACTAGCAAACAAGAAGAGAACCCTACAGCGGAAAAATAAAGCAATTTCCTCTTCTGACAAAACCGAAACTTTTGTCTTGCTAAGATCAAAGCTGTAACCATTCTTCTGAAAGAAGATGTATTCATTTTTTTCATTTTTACTGACTTTTATTTTAATTTGTGCTAGTATTTTTACCACTCTGGTTATTCTAATGCAGAGGCCATCGGCTAATAGTGGCATGGGATCTTCCTTGGGGGGAGGAGCGGTGGAGTCTGCTTTTGGTAGTGATACGACGAAAGTTTTAACGAAGTGGACCATAGGTGGGATTGTTACGTTTTTTATCGTGGCATTTTTTTTATCGATGATGCAAATATGGGCCAATTCCCATAAACAACCTAAAATTAATAGCATTGATTTAAAAAATATCATCGTTGATGATGAAATTCAAAAGCAATGAAGCTTCTCCGATTAACACACTGTTTTTTACTTTTGTTGGCACAATTTTCATGGCAAGGTTGTACGCTGTATGGTTCTTCTGGAGAGTTTCACAAGTTGCGCAATCTTTCCCCTAAAAGGATGGAAGAGTTTGCAAAAAATGTCCGTCAAAACCTTGAGTATGGTAATTTAAACCTTAGGGTGAAAGTTAGGCTCTATGAACCGTTGAAAGACGACAGCCAAAAGTTTGGCGAAATTTTCTATGCAAATTCTTCTAAAAAGCAAAAAATTAGAGCAGTCTTCGGGGACAAGGAATATAAATTTAGCTACTATAAAGACCAAATTGCGAAAAATTCTGACGGTAAAAATTTTCAAATCAATGCACCGCTTTTCGACGATTTACTCCTGACGCCACAGGATTTACTTCTTGGTTTTTCCTGGAATGATTCCTATGAATATTTTGGAGAGGCAAAAGTTGGAGGGCGACCGGTACACCAATTCATTTGCCGTGAAAAAGATTCCATTAATGGCATAGAATATGCAAGTATTCTAGCCTTTATAGACACAAAATATATGATCATTTTACAGATAGATTTTTTAAACGATGTTTCAAAACTGGTTAGGCGACTATCCGTTGGCTCTTTTAAAAATTTTGATGGTATTTGGATGCCAAAGATTGTTGAAATTATGGACTTGAGAGGTCATAGACGGACTAAGTTGGAAATATTATCCGTTGAAATAGAAAACTGACAGCGCCTTTTGTGAAATTTTTGTTTAAAATTTTTTAAAAAATACTTCAATTTATCTACATTCTAAAATATGAAAATTCCAAATATATGCATTGCTTGCCTGCTATTTTATTGCTGTTGTTCGTGTTCTGGAGATGTGCTAAAACAGGATGAAAGTAAAACAATAATTGCACATTCCATTGAGAAAAACGATTCCATAGAATTAGACGGAATATTTTTGATGTCGTCGGAATTAAATACTGCCTATGAGAATGCTTTCGGTGTTCTAAACAAAACATGTGAAATGGAGGATTTGAAAAACTCTATTGTAAAAATCGAGATGCTTGGCCAAAAGTTCCCGAGTGTTTACACTGAAGATGTTGGTAATTTTGTGCAAACTTTGCGGGCTCTTCTGGATTGCATATCTAGTACAAATCAGCAAGAATTGCAGAATATGGAAATATCTTTGAATACTTCATATAACAATATTGCTCAAAAACTGAATAATCATATTAATTTGGACTAAATCATACATTTTAGGAGAATATGAAAGAGATTAATGCAGATAGTTTTGAGGAGACCATAACTCAATCGAAAGGTGTGGTAGTTGATTTTTGGGCTCCATGGTGTGGCCCATGCCGTGCGCTGGCTCCTATTCTTGCGCAAGTGGAAAAGGAAGTCGCTGCCAAAATAGTGATCGCAAAGGTAAACGTCGACGAATGCCAAGGGTTGACTGAGCGGCTTGGTGTCCAATCGATCCCAACCATAATTTTCTTCAAAAATGGGAAAGAAATAAATCGAACGACAGGTATGAAGACGAAAGTAGATATACTTTCAATCATTAATTCCTTGTAAGCCTTTCGTTTTTCTAGGCCATAGGAATGAAAGTGAGTTGCATATAATCTTTGTATGCCTCGCGAGGTTTGTGTTCTCTCTCCGTTTGAGATCGGTTCCAGGGACTAGGTTGTCAAAATTTCTCTAAGGGAAAATACCAGTGTCTTTACTGCATCGGATCCATTGGTTACATCTTTGGATATATTCCAAAGGTTCTTGGCAATCTCAGGAACCTTTTTCTGGAACGGGTTAGAACCAATGAGTTCATATATTGATGTCGTAGCCAACAATACATCCTTGAATCCTTCTTTTTTCAGAAGATCCTGTAAGAAAACTGTATAAGCAGCAGAAATGATTAATATACACCGACTTATTTCGGTACTCCACATTCCATAGAAATATGGTACAACATCGGTAAGCAGTGGAAATATAAGTGCTAACAGAAGTTTTTCCAAGCCATATTGGCCTGTAACGCCCGATTTTAGCTTATCGGAAGCCATGAACGCTTGGGTGGTCGCCACAACACACAAGGTTATTTTTAGTGCGATGTAAAACATTGATAATGGCCATGAAAATTTAACCAAAAGACCACCAACTTTCATTAGGAACAATAGTGTTTGTATTTGCAGTTTTAATTTTATTCTCCTAGACGATGGGTCGTAGATCCACTGATGAAATAAGCCCGTTTTTGGCCTAGTAATACCTCTGTCAATTAGTTTGATCATATTTGGAGTATCTTGAATAGCTTTCCCACAACTCTCGTGTCCTGCAATTTCAATTAAAACTCCCATAGCTTTACTTGCCTGGCAATATGGTTTCCAGTTTGGTTTATTTATTCTGCCGAAAAAATTATCACTTCCCATGGTTTTTTTGAGGATATATATACAAAATTTTACAACAAAGACCAAGTCTTTTTTTGCAAATTTTACAAACATGTAGTTTAAATCTCTCCAAGTCTTTTAGGAATGCCGCACCATTGAAAAGAGGCATGACTGTAGGATGAAGGCCCGTGGGGTTGATTTGATGTTCCGTGGTGAGATTTGGTGGCGGTGGAGGAAATGGTCCACCACCATGGGGTTTTCCATGCTCGTCCACCACCATGATGGAGATGGCTAGAAGTTGTATCCCAGAGCGAGGGAAAGGGAGAAAGATTTGTTGTTTTTGGCGAATGAGGAGTGGAGAGCAGCGGAGGTGTCCCAGTGGCCAT
>JAITBI010000003.1 GCA_031283685.1 Puniceicoccales bacterium
ATCCAATGCAGCACTTGCAATACTTAAACCTGTATTGGCGCTTCGCACTCGTTCCAATAGTTTTCCTTGTTCCTGCAGATGACAATTTCTTCTATGCAAAGTGATAGCAGTAGCCGCCCCAACTAATACCCCAACAAGAGCCCCCACAACAATACAGCATGTCAAAGGCGCTGCAAATATACTTGCTGTCACAGCAACTATGCCACCAATGGCGACGGTGGCCATGAGAGCAAACATAGAAATTTTCTTTGTCGGCATGTGAGCGCTTCCTAGCTCGGCAATTTCCTGGCTTATTTTGCCAATTTCATTTTGCAATTTTGTTTGTGTCTCTTTATTGGCATCCATTTGGTCCCGATAGTCAACGCGGGTAGCATCACGCCCTCCCAGTACTTCCCCAGATACAGCACTGGTGTGGCGTGGAAAATTTTCGCGCCTTTGTTGCACACTGGGAGATCTGGCGTTTTGCCCTGACCCAGCTCCAGGTACTATACCTTGTTCATCCCGTGATCTTAATTCCTCTGTCATGTCTTTTTCCCCTACTAGATAGTAGGGTATGAATTGTAAAATGTTTGTCAACAATTTCCCTATTTTGTCTAATTACAAAATTGACTAATTTGTATCACGGGCCAATTTGGGAGTTTCGATGAAACGATTAATTTCACCCTACAACGATATTAAAATTTTCTCAGGGACATCAAATCCAACACTGGCAGAGTCAATTTGCTCTTTCTTGGGAACCAAAATTTCTCGGGTAAAAATTGAAAATTTCCCGGACGGTGAAATTGGTGTGCAGATAGAAGAAAGTGTCCGTGGTGGTGACGTTTTTATCGTACAGTCGACCAATTTCCCAGCCAATGATAATTACATGGAATTGCTTATCCTAATTGATGCTGCCAAGCGTGCCTCCGCCGGAAGAATTACGGCCGTACTTCCATTTTTTGGATATGCGCGGCAGGATCGGAAAGATAAATCGCGTGTTCCTGTAACGGCCAAATTAGTCGCTAATCTCCTGGTGGCGGCTGGGGCCGATAGGATCCTGTCCATGGATATGCATTCCCAACAATTGGTCGGTTTTTTTGATATTCCCGTCGACCACCTGTTCGCTTCTGCTTTGTTCATAAAATATCTGCGCAATGAGAATGCCAAAAACTTGACCATTTGTTCCCCTGACTTCGGAAATGCCAAAATGGCGGTGGCCTATGCCGATGCCCTTGGGTGTCCATTAGCACTGGTTGGCAAACGTAGGTGTGGAGGAAATGATGTGAAGTCTTTGAACGTGATTGGAGAAATCAACGGCCGAGATATTTTATTTGTCGACGACATGGTGGTAACGGCAAAAACATTGGTCGAAGCAGCCAAGTTACTCAAAAAAAACGGAGCAAACAGCATTAAAGCTGCCGTGACGCATTGCATATTGACGAAATCTGGCTATGACCTGCTGACAAACAGCGTAATTGATCAGCTTTTAACTACTAATTCCACGCGAATTGCATATGAAAATGAACGCTTTACGATTTTAAACATCAATGGGATATTTGGAGAAGCGATTACGCGTATCCATAATAACGCCAGCATAACAGATCTGTTCGAAATAAAAGGAATTTAATGGATGTTTAAATTTAAATTCACCCGTGGCCAAATGTTATGCACACTGCTGCGGCAACAGCTTTCTCGACAAACCTTCTGCAAAATAAATAGACCAACTGAAACGAAAGCAACAAGGAGCAACACGTAGCCTTTGTGCCATTAACCTTCAATCTATCTATCCCTCAACTTTGCTAGCAGTCTCAAAAGTTCTAGATATAACCAAATTAGAGTTACCATCAGCCCAAACGCTGCATACCAGGACATGTATGCTGGCATTCCACGATCGGAAACCTTCACTATAAAGTCGAAATCTATCGCCAAGTATAAAGACGCAATGGCAACAACAAAAACACTGAATAGAATACCAAAGAGGCCCGAAGAATGTATCAGTGGAACTGCGATGCCGAAAAACGATAGAATCCAACTGACCATATAGAATGCCGTAATGCCAAACATTGCGGATCCCACAATCATTCGAAACCTATCGGAAACCTGTATTATACCCGCCCTATACAAAGTAAGCATACCAAATGCCACGCCAAATGTCAGAGCGACCGCCTGAAAAGCAATCCCATGATATGCGAAATCGAATAATCTCGAAATGGACCCGAGAACCAGACCTTCAAATATCGCATAGAGTGGTGCAGTTACCCCTGCCCATTCTTTCTTGATACAAGTTACAAGGCCGGTTACAAAACCTAGAATAAGGAACAGCGTCAGCTTGCTACCTACCGCTGAAACAGTTGTTCCTGGGCTAACCCATGAAAATAGAGCAGCCCCAAAAACAAGGCCCAGCAAAATCAAACAACGATTGATTGTCATGCTCAAAGTCGCAGTAGATTCCGACTCTGCATATGAGAAACTTCTCGAAGATAAAATTGGGTTTGAAGAATCGTAATTCATAATTGTAGCATACTGTAGTGTATAAATTTTGTAAAAGCAAGAAAAATCATTTACCTTTTTAGTGGTTAGTGTCCCTGAGATGGTGTGAGCCGGTAAATTTTTGTGCCACATTTACTTTTTTATTAGTGTTAAATGACGATGAATTCCGGGACCATTGCAAAGTTTGAAAATGAAGCTGATGTTACTGGCGGGGATTGGTAATTTAAATATGCGCTAAGTGTTTTGTTCAAAAACGTGAATTCCCTCGCAATGTTATTCATGCCCGGGATTGGCCATAGACATAGATTTATTAGATTAAAACTGTCAGCCTCTTCAAAAATTAGTTTCAACCCTATCTTAGACTTATCATCTATATCAAAATATACCCCATCCAATTTCAATGCTACAATATATGAAGTTTGAGTTTGGGAGTCGAAGTTTGTCATTTCAAAGGTCGCCGGTGAAATCAGGCGATTTTTCGGAGCGACCGATGACGTGGCAGAAAAATTTCGATATGTTTGTATACCATTTATGGCATAGACATAGGAAACCGTCAACGACGATAATGTCCAATATGTTTTACAGACGTCGTGAGGTGTTATTGGATATAGGGTAGCCTGGGAAGTATCGCTGCTATGCGGTAAAGTATGTGGAACCCCGGCAAAACTTACACGGGTTAAAAATTCGTCATTCATGGCTTTTCGAAGTTTTAGGAAGAATAGGGCTCACTCGCAAGGGAATATCGCTTTTTTAAGACTCCAGATTCGCAAACATCTTCTTCGCGCAGCTTGACGGTTACCGCCGAAACTGCAATGTCTGCCGTGTCTATTTGAATAGACCTACCTGAGTTATTTGGGTCCGCAAATTTTATCATTTTATATTTTCCGGGACCGAAGGATGTGTTGTCTACGCGTGCATAGATTCCCTGTTCGACGGTCCCATCGCTCGACACTTCCGCCGTTATACGTTCACTGTGATTTTTACTTTCAAACAGTAAGCGTCCGGAACGTGTCAATTCTGCCAGATCTGCAGCTCCCAGGTGTTTAGCCGGTCCAAATTTTATAAAAATTTTCCCAGAATCCAAATCTTCTACGACTTCTTGGACCACGGCATTCATTGTTTCCCAGGAAGGCTGTCCTCCGATAATATTTAACATTTTTCCAAAAAAATCCTGCGATATTTCCTCCGAAACAGTTACCACGGTACCATCGTATTGTAAGGGATTAACGGAGTTGTAAATTTGTTCCGCTAGATTTAAAGGTATCGACTCCGCAGTCGTTAGTGACAATAAATCTTTATAGGTTCCCGTTGTAGCATCGGTTGTTAGTATCCGTACAGCAACTTCGCGGTCGATGACAGCTTCACTAGCGTCTGCATATGAAATCTTACAACGGACGATATCGGTTTCTGCGGTTTTGTTCATCCAGTTGGCTACCGTTCCAGTAATCAATTCATTCGGCAGTGTACTGGATCGGCTAACATTTCCTATGGAAATATTCGATGCCGGAATATTTGTAAGACCTGGAACGTGTGCTTGCCACCAGGAGACAGAAGATGTTTCGATGGCAGCGGTTGTTATATTCTGGACGACGTAGTTTGCCTTTGATCCTTCCAAATTTATCGTCAACACGAGAGCTTTTAATTCGGAACCCGTACAAGTTTCAGGGTACTTTTGTTGGATTGATTCCTTCCAAATCTTTCCATTTATGCTATTTGTCGTCTCAAATTTTAAAACAACGGCCGGAATTTGTAAATCGTAGCGCGGTTGGATTGAAAATTCTTGCACATGCGACGAAAGATTGAGCGTGATCGATGGCATCTGAAGGCGTCTCAAAAATGATATGGTAGGAACGCTTGGACCATAATCTATGTAACAAATTGTATCGGGTACCCATCGCAGCAGTCGACGGATTATGTCGGCACATGACAGATCTTTACATTCATCCAATGGAATATGAACCGGAATATCGATATCTCCCATTGCTAAATTCACACCGCAAGAAATAGCGTAGTTAATTACGTCCGTAATTTGTTGCCCTATGCTTAGCTGCACACCTGATATGTCCAGCCCAAGGATTACCCTACTTTTATAAACATTATATAGCGTCGGTGAGTCTTCCATGGGATCGATTGGTTCCTTCCATGCTTGTTGGTATATAAGATTTTCCAGGTACCACCAAAATCCAGATACTTCATATTGGTACGCTTCACCATTAGACGAACAATGGAGTGGTGTTTGAGTAACAATACCACCGAACCACCCATTGCCATCGTTAAAAATTTTTATGGATGTATTTGCAGAAAATGTTGGCAAAGATGATAAAGCGTTCCCTTGCACATACAATATTACTTTGTCGGTTAGTAAATTTTTTCTAACCCGTTTGATACTGCTTACCCCAAATGATGCGATGGGTTTCGTAGTACCATCATATTCTAATGTCCAAACCATAGTTTCTCCTACCGCAAATTATTGATTCTGGAAATGAGATCATCGATGCTGGTATCAATTTCATCGAATTTTTGATCGATGTAGGCTTTGAGATGCTCCAATCGAATTTCAAAAATATTCAATTTATCTCGCATAAGTTTAAAATTTGCCTTGCTAAAATCTTCCATGATAATACTTTCAAAACTTCTTTTGTTCTGGAAATGGCTCCGGGACCGTCCCAGAGCCATATGTTCCCACATATTAGATGAAATCTATATTTGGTAACCTTTGGGAAGTGATATTGGTTCCGTGAGCCATATTTAGTGTAATAAATTTAACTTGGCTATCACACCAACCTCACCCAACAAATGGATTGTTGGAAACAATTTGTTCACGAATTGATTTGCGTTCTAAGTATAGCGCTGAAATTTCTTCCTCAATAGCTTGCAGTTCATTTTCCGTTGAATAATCTTCTTGTGCAATCAGATCCTGTAATACGGAAATGTTATTGGTTATGGGATCAGACATTTCTTTATACAGCTCCCTACGCCTATTTCTAGTAGCTTCATTTGCTATTTCTGTAGGCATCGATGGTGCTTCGGACTGTTTGTAGTATATGCCGTCATGGACAGTGTTGTAATATGGAACGATTGATTCTTCCGTTTCTTCGATATGATCAAGCGTTATACCCTTGATCGATGCGTTGATTGCTAAATCTTTCTGTGATGCACTAAAAGCGACGATATTACCGTCTTTTTTCCCTATATACATTTTAAATAGCTCCTTTTGAATAGATGAATCGAAAAATATTAACCGTAAGATTACTGTTAAACATCTTGAAAAGATACCCATTTGCTACTGGAAATAGTAAAAAAAGGTCCTTGTTCGCAGAATAGGTGGTCGCTCCGCCGCCATATACTCCCGAACTTGCTCCCGTATTAATTATTACTCTTCCAATTATATACGCATTGGTATTAGAGGTGGTACATTCGACATATATCCAACCATCTGCTGGCGCAGTGTAGGTGTCTCCCGATGCACCGTAGGTGATGTCGACACACTGGTTACTTGGCACCCAAGAGTCGGAACTACCACTTCCGCTACTATTACCACTAACTGCACTTGCTATCCCTGTTGATGGGTTAACGGTGATGGTTGTTCCGTCCGGCTTAATACCACCAAGCATATCCGCTGTTGCTACAGGCAGGGCATAGGATTGGTCATCGGCGGAAAGAACTCCATCCGTGATGGTAAGATTGTTTCCGACCTTAACTCCACCAAGAGTATTCGTCGAAGCGGTAGGCAGGGTATAGGAGGAGCTTTCATTTGCCCACCCAAGTCCATCGATCATAGACTTTAAAATCTGGCCATCGGAACCCTTTCCCAATCTCACCGCCACACCAGATTCACCTCCGACGATAAGATCCCCTTCGGTTGTCATAGGATTCATCATCCCTTCTACATTCGCAGCTATTGAGGATGAAATTGTTACCTCTGAATCACTTACCGCTATGGTAACGTTATTCCCAGCTTTTAACGTTTTAAATTTTAGGTCTGCATCGATTTTCTCCTTAAAAATAGCTGTACCAGTTCCCAGATTACTTGCCGAAGTAGCTTCTCCTTGTCCAGAAGTTGCGTGTTGATCTACGTAAGTTTTGACAGCCCCCTGGGAAGGAACCATGTAGTCGGATGTTCCGAGGTTGGTGTTTGTGTCAATGGCTGCTAATTGCATGAATCGATTGTCGCATTCGTTGGACGTGTAATAAATTTTGATTGGATCTGGTGGCGCAGAAAAGTTGCCTCCTCCTACTTCGAGTATGCGGACTATTCCGGCACACAATGTTATAATTTTTGGAGTTATGTTGCTTGTTATTGCCCAAATCGACAACCAATGATCGCCCGCAACCACATTGCTTTCGTCCGAAGAAAATGTGATCGCTGCGTGTTGTTTTGTACCATTCTTCCATGTTTCCGATGTCAAAGTATCATCGAAGGACGTACAGGTTTTCTGCATGAGAGCAGGTGTACTCGCAGATGGGACCTTTCCGTCATCCGTCAATTTACGAATCGCAAGGGAAATGCTTGCATAATTCGATACGCTCCAAACGTTTTCACCGTTGAAAATACCAATCTCAAACCTAATATCGTTTCCTCGCCAAAATTGCGGAATCTCTCCTCGGAGAACGTCGATTGGATTGTTAAAACTTGACGTGTCAGCCTTTATTCTGACGATTATTTCATTCAAATTGTCCATATTTTAATCTTTTGTAAAAATTCCACCTATAATTTTATAGACATGGGATGAAACCACCCCTTCACTGAGAGACTGTACTTCACTAATAACAGCATCATTTAATGAATAGGTATCCTGGGATGGTTCTTCGGTGATCACCAAAGACGACGGTAGGTTTGTCAGTGATGCAGCATGTTGAATGGCATAGGCCTGTGCTTCTTCCACCGAAGGATGTCGTTTGGACACCTTAAATTCCAATGTCGTTTGCTGATTGCCCCGGTCAAATCCCCTTACGGCGATGGCTCTCATGGCAGGTGCAATTTGTACCTGTCGAGAATTGTTGATTTTTAGGTCGTAGGGTTGTTCATTGGCAACGTTTCCCCCGGCTAAAATAATGGTTCCTATTGTAATTTTCATCGTCTAGATAAATTTTAAATGGCATGGTATGCCAAAACACATGGAAAAGTAGTTAATGTTATCCTCCCGTGTGACTTTGAAATTTTGTGGTTCCGAAGATAATTCCAGCTGATAGTTTTCGTCTAAAATATCGGGGTGCCACATGTGCAGATGCTGCATGATGATTTCGGCCAACGATAGTAGACTCTTGCCCAATTCATTCATTGCGGTGTTTTCTATGATTTTTATCTCGATGGTTACGTCATGGAAAACAGGCCCCGCAACATGGGTACGTGCATAGCTTGGAATGGGAGGCATGAGCAAAATCGCTACGCCGATTCCCGTTTTAACATTTGCCTCAATGACAGAATGTAGGTCGCTCTGCTTATACGTCAAAATTGGAACATTTCGCAATTCATTCAAACTGAGCAATCGCTTTTCGATCGAATCTTGTAATTTTTCCAAAATTCCTTCCGTTTTCATGATCAAAAACCTCCCAAAAATTTTTCGGATGCATGGTGTAGCCTACGGTGTACAACCTGACATCCGATATTTGAACTAAAATCACCGATTGTGATGGCATCGTCTGGAACGGATACGGGAACTTCCCCCTGGGCAATGCGCTTTAGGTAATCCTTCGCATCGGTTGCCAGACGGATTTGGTCAGCCGTCATTTTTAAACCAGGCAAGCGGGTCTGTGCGCTTTCCAAAATCAGGCAGCAGGCAAAACTTTTTAAATCGTGAGGAATTTTTGTTCTATCTGCACTTAGCAAATTGTGTCTATTCCCGCTGATTTCAGCACGAATGCGGGCCGTAATGTCCCCAATAATTTCGTCGATTGGGTTTGTTTGATCATTCGCCATTTCCAGAGTTTTCAAAGCGTTCAGCTGCGTTGAGCATAAATAGTCATTGAGATCGGAAATTTGTATAGTTATCCACGTTGCCATAGAATTTTTCATTGAAGGATTAGGGGGTATCCGGGAAGATTTCCAAAATCTTCCCGGATATGGGTGTAGGTCTATTATGTTGCTGTTATGCTGTTGTTACCGTGAGTTTTCTTATGCCTTCCTTTGAGGTCAAAACCACATTGCTGTAATGTTCGACCGTCAAATCCGTAAACTTGCTATGCTCATCCGCATACACACGAAATGTGCTACCGCCGTCGATGGGGGTGACGAACCGTTTAATATTCGCCGGCTCATCTTTCATAATGTCATTCCGGGTATAGAACGCGTATATCTTGTTCCCGAGTAGGTTGGATTTTTCCGCACCATTTTGGTAGCGGGCACTCATTACCCGTACTTCGTCGACGAACAGCTTTCTCGCCAGTTCTTCCGGAGTTAGCCCTGCTGCCCGTGTGGCTCCAGCTGTATTTTGGGCATCGTAGGAATCACTTCTTAGATCCCATGCGCCTTCTCCAATGACGATCCTGTTCGGGCGGATACCGGTGATATCTGCTGCCGCTTCCAATTCGGCCCGAATGTGAGAATCCGGATTGGCAGAAGATCCCCAGGTGTAGCTGACAGATATTGACTCGGCATTATCTTCCAACGCTGAAATCGCACGGCGTAACTCATTGCGTAGCAGGCGCTGGAGTAGTAACTGGACATAGCGCTCTCTCCAATCGTCTCCTGCCACATCGTCATGGTCGACCCTGACCGTCAAGCCTTTGTTGTAGGTCCTAGATGTTATGGAAGTTCCGATGAATTCTACGCGCTTGAAAGATGCACCAATTGATCGGATGTCATCGGTCTCAGACAAAAAGCATTGTTCATTGTTTGAGAGCTTGAATTCAAAACGTTTTGCTACGGGGATGACCGGTGCGATGAAATTCAACAGTTCTTCTATTTGTTCTGAATCTTTCCAACCTACTGTAAATGCGGTTAAGGGTTCCGAATATGTCGACGCGGTGAACCTCGCCTCATTGGCAGCGCAAATTGTGCCGCACTCTTGAAAACCATCATCTTTTGGTAAAATTTCTATGTTCATAGGATCCTTTTGGTAAAATTTTAACTACCTTTGACTACGTGTTGTTGGGGTACACAGCTCATAAATTCTATGAGCTGGCCATCCACCGTTGCCGATGTTAGTGCAATGCCCATCATTGTGTAGGTTTGATCGTTCGCTGTCGGTGTTGGCAGAGGTTTTACTTTGCCATTTCCAGCAGGAACAACGATTGCGCCTGCCATAACCGCTGTGCTGGCTACTGCCTGCAGCGTATTAGGGGATCCAAGCAATGCGACGTTGACAATTTCTTTGGACCCTTCCGAAGTAGGAGCAGTTGCCTCGTCGGTGATAATTCCAATTGGCAAATCGGATACACCACACAGGGCAATGTCGGTCTTTTGTGTTCCAAATTTACCGAGGAGATATTTGGTTGGGATGGCTTCTTCTGCCTGCTTGGTAACATTACAAGCATGGGTCCCAATGTCGGAATTTGATAATATTAGTTGTGTCATAATTTCCTAGTTAAGGTTAAAAGTTTTTATTGAATAATGCGGGATTGTTGCGTTTGACCGCATTCCACGCGTCATTGTATTTCTCTGAAAATTTTTGCATGCGTTCGAAGACAAGTTCCAAAATCCTTTCGCAATTTGATTTATTAAAAATTGGTTGTTTCAAATCTTCCGTTTGCGAAACCGTGTGGAGGATTATCTGGGACGGTAGAATTAAAATGTCTTCATCCACGGAATCTGTCACCTGTTGCCCAGGCTGATCTTCTTCACTTTCCAGAAAAATATTTTCGGAGCTGACATCACGGCAATTCTCTTGGCCATCGATTGCAAAGTTTTCCCTGTTATTATCATCTGGTGAAGCTATTTGCCCATTGGCTTTTTCAACTTTTGACACGTGATCGCATCTGATATTTGGATGATTGGTTAACCCGACTGACAATAGGCGTTTGGGAGACAACCTGCCGTCCTGTGTTGGAGTCGTCAACCACCGGGGAGACAGATACCTAAGGATGCCATTTTTAAACAACTCCTGGCCAATGTCTGTCCATTTTACCAGAATCCACAGGGCATTATCTTCCACTTTCATATTTTCTATGCGTCCATAGACCCTATTATTTTTCGATCCGAACTCCGGGTCATCTGGATGGCCGATAAAGATTGGAAGCCCTTGAAATCTGCGCATTAGGCGACTTCGCAGAGAATGGAAAGAATCGATAATTCTTTCGGCAGACTGGGAGTCCAAAAGTTGTGTCCCTTTGGGGTGGAAATATTCGCCACAATTTACTAATTTCAACCATTCAACGTGCATCATTGCCTCCTTCAATTTCGCCGTTACTTTCATACTGTGCCATGGAAGTTAGCATCTGCTCACCCTCATTTGGCGTTGCCAGGTTAAACCTTTCCCGAATATCATTTATCGAGATTGGAACTCCCATTTTGTATAATTCACGATACAAATTCAGTTCATCGGCTACATTTCGCTTAACATTTGGGATAAACTTTATATACGCCTTTACCGGAACATCGCCGAACAGATATTTTACAACAAATCTGTCGACCTGCGTGTTAAGAGCTTCCGAAATCATTCCTGCGTCATCCTCTTCCAGGATCGCCGTTTCATCGGCTTGTAGAGATGCACCTGCTCCGCTTTCCCTCGATAACGTTGCCAGATCGGAACCTCTCCATAGTGCAGAAATCGCACGGTCCATCCGGTCTATTAATTTTGGATAGGGCAATTCCCCTTTCGTCGATAGATCTATCGCTTCGATGTTAGTACCCTTCGACATCAATGCACTAAATTCAGCCCCAAAATCTTCCACGGCATCGCGGGCCGCTTCCCATTGTTCTGTATTTGGAACCGCATCGGTAACACCTTTTACCCCCGGCATACCATTTCGTTCACAATAAACCAGCCAGTCGCGTAGCGGCAGATGTTTAAATAGGTATGCAATGGAACAGGCTTCCATCAGACCATCTCCTGCCGTCACTAACCATGCTCCTGCTTCCAAGGGAATACCGGACGTGGCGCCTTCGTTCGTCAAAAACTTCAATTTACCATCGTGGTTTTCAAAAAACCACAGTGGAACAAATCGGAATGTGGCTGTTAGTAACGTCGAAGGCGCCATAGGTTTCAGCTTTGGAGAATCTTTTTCCGATGCCGAAATTTCATGGGGTTCGAAAATTATTTCATGGATGGCATACTTTTTGCCAATGGCATCCATCATTTGACGTACCAGAAGGGATATCCCTCCGAGCTCATTGCTATCGCACGCACTTGTTGCCGATAAATTGTTATAGAAATATTCCAGCGCGATTTTCTGTTCTCTGGCCAACTCAGAATCATCGACCGATAAAATTTCCCAATGTAGTCGAGCGATCGATTTCTTTCTCTTACTTGCCACTCCTTGAATGACGTCATCCCGACGCTCAATGGCATCCCACGTTAGAGCAGCGGCTTTCAAATACCCCGTAGAAAAGGCATCCAACATCTGGGACAATGAGTCCGGGGTCAGGGTTTTGATTGGATTGAAGTGCGCCCGCATGGAATTTTTCACGCGAATTTCTGAAATTTGTGATACTGTTTTCATAAAAATTCTTCTCTCCTTGTTTTTCGTTCAACTTTTTCGAAATATGGTACTTGCTGATGCCTACAAGCATTTGCGGCATGTATGGCCAGTGCCAATGCCCAAAACCTATCGGCATGTCCGTTTTTCCCTCTATCCCCTGCGAACCTGATATTTCCCGCGAATGTCGTTTCTCTCCTAACGGATCTCAGGTCTGCCCGAATAAAATCATCGCCGGGAATTTTTATCAATTTTCCCTCAAATACTTCTCGCAGCTGATAGGCTAATTCTTCCTTCGTTCTATTGGTAAACGTTACCCCTTCCACGCGATATTTCCAAAAATTTTCACTGGCACGTTCGAAAAACTGGCGCCCGATCCCGGTTTGATCAATGCATATCCTCTTCAAATTTTTTATTTCAAAGAATTTTTGTAGCCTTTCTTCTTGCTCGGAGAATGGAGCATTTTGCATGGTCAAAACTTTTCTTGTGCATAGGATATCGTTTCGGTTTTCAAGCAACCAAAACACCGTAAAATCGTGACTGCGAGCGACATCAATTCCAAGAAAGCAATCATCGGTTCCCTTGGAAAAATCGTGCAATTCCCAAGAATTCTGTTCATTGGACTGATATTCACAGGCGGCTATCATGTTACTCGCTATGAATGCCGAACGGTCATCGGCTGGAACACACATGTATTCCTGCAAAAACGATTCCTCGTCGGGACAAGAATTTTTCACGGCGTCGAAATATTCCGAATCCGACATTTGGTTCCGTTCATCGGATGCAGGTAGCCGAGTCTTTAACTTATTTAGTAAACCATGTTCGAGGGCATCCTGCAATGTTATACGATGATAGGAAAAATTTCCACGATTTTCCCCATTGCGTATTTCGCATATCAGTTTATTAAAAAAATTGTTTGATCCACGGTGGGTTGATAAAATTTCTAGCTGTCCGCCCCAGGTGATGCCTGGTAGTGCGATTGTATACAAATTCTTCTGGTCACCGTGCAATGCGAATTCATCGAGTATCCGCGAGCCTCTTTTCCCAGCCTGTGCATTAATATTCGACGACAACGAATTGATTGACGTGCCATTGGAGAACCCTAGGGATGTTGAAGAATCAGTTCTTTCTTCTAAAATTTGCCTGTGGTTGAAGAAGTTACAGGCTGGAGACAGAATGTTCGCAAACTTTTTGCAATCGTCTATGAACAATTTCGCCTGCAGCTCATCCCGAGATGTTACCCAGGAATCATAATTGTTTTGCCTAGAGACGTGCCGTCTAACGGTGCCATATGCCGTTGCCAGTGTCATCCCAATTTGGCGTGATTTTTCTAAAATTTTCAGCCGTGAATTATCTAAAATCCAGTTGACCTGGTATGGTAGAAAAAAGCTCTGTGCGATACCCTTCATAGTAGTTGCAATTGCTCCTCCACAGTTTTGACGATATCACTTGGCAATTTGCCTTTTTGCAAATTTTCTCGCATGGCTTGTAGTTCCTGTCTTTCATCGTCGAGATCAGCAGATTTCAGCCGTGCAATTTTTTTAAATTCGATGTCCTGAATTTTTTGGTGGCTTGCCGACAACTTTTGTATGACACAGGAAATATCCTTGAGCTCTCCAACGGAACCATCATCGCTTCCACAGATGGAGTCGAACAGCATTTCCCAGGCACGGGAAAGAGATGCCATCGCAGTTTCCGTAGGCAATTCAAGGCCGATAAGGATTTCCGATGTGCGTGCTTTTGCGAACTTTATCTGGGCAAGGTGATTTTTAAAACTGTCATTTCCATCACACATTATTCATCTGTATCAAAATTTTTAAGTGGATAATTATCCTTTAATCTATACCTGTCTCCGAATCCACATTCACTGATCTTTACAATACTTCCAGAATCTACCAAACCAGATATGCTAGCGATGACATGTTCCTTTGGACAATTTTTACAGGAACAAGAAATTCCATGAAAAATTATATCGAAGGGTAAACTGGCAGGAGATGCTGCGATTAGCTGCAACACTATTAAATTTCGAATGTTTGAACGGTATAGGTCCGATTCACTACCTCCGTCGATCATCTCAAAACCATCGAATCTTTCCGTTTCTAGTGAGTACTCGTTTGCCTTCGCCATACAATCTGTGGACACAAGTATATTCCATATTCTAAAAAGGAGAAGCGGTAGATTGTTTAGGTTTGTTACAAAGATTTATTTTGATCCATTGTAATATTTTTACCAAAGGTATCGGCAGCCGGTAGGTAGATTAAACTTTCACGAATATCAAATTTTGACATTTTTAATGAAAATTTTTATATGGTTTCGATGACAGTTCATCCCATATATCGCATTGTCACATTCATCGCCAAAATGATGTTCAACGAATTGTTTGACGGTGATATCTATGGATATGAGAATATTCCCAGGCATGGGCCATGTCTATTGGCGTGTAATCATTTAAGCTATTTCGATCCACCATTTATTGGTAGTGCGGTGCCTGGACGAGAAGTTTTTTCGTTGGCCCGCAGTTCATTGTTTAGCACAAAATTTCGCCACTGGTTGTTCAGCAACATGAATTGCATACCGCTCGATAGGAAGAGCGGAGATGTTATAGCCATAAAGACGGCATTACACCTATTAAAAAATGGAAAATGTGTGATGATTTACCCGGAGGGGACCCGATCGGCAGACGGTTCCATTGGCGAACCGCTGGCGGGGATAGGGATGTTGGCGTGCAAAACGGAAGTACCCGTTATTCCGTGTAGAATTTTCGGTACCTTCGAAATTATGAACCGCAATGCCAAGTTTTTCGATTGGAATCAAAAAGCTACCATAGTATTTGGGCAGCCTATTTTACCCAAGGATTATATCATAGTATCCGATTCCCGTGGAAAATATAAATTGACGGCTGCGTACATAATGAATATTGTCCAGGGCTTACAAACCCCAGAGATAGACATCTTATAATAATTTTGCCTTTGAAGAAATAGCGCCGGGTGGTGGGGAAACTTTATGGTAAGTATTTGAGCATTTTTAGGAAAATTTCTCGGCTTATCCAAGCATCCGTTGCAGCATATAAAATTTGTTGTGGAGTTAAAACTTTCTGTGTCCAATCGGTCAATTGCGACTTTTTCGAAATCCTAATGCGGAGGAAAATGGCGGCTAAATTTCTTAGCCCAGTGTGAGCTACTTTGAGTCGCTTACTAAATAAACCAAGGTCATAAAAACCTTGGGCATTGAATTTTTCTATTTTAAAAAGATTTTTTATGTCATGGTCGACTGATGCTCCAACCTTGACGATATCTTTCTTCCCTAGAACGGGTTTCAATGGTGTAAGGCCTCCAATTTTTTCCAATCTAAACAGATAAACCTTTGCCGATGTAGCAATTTGTACCAGGGAAGGAGCATAGGATTCGCCCTTTGAAAATGCTGGTTTGCTTTCGATATCAAACCCCAAAAATTTTTCAGATAGTATTTCTCTGATTGCCAGATTGGCCGCATCGGTATCCTCTATAAGCACAATTTCTCCATCGAAAACCTTTAGCGGCATCCTAGAGATTTGTTTTGGCGTTATGCGTTTCTGCAGAACCATTCTTTTGAAATATTTTAAAATTTGGTCCATTAAACTTTTATGAATTTCATACATATGCTTTCGCCTGCGGAAAGATGATACAAAATAACTTCTTTGTCAATAGCTAAAAGATAAAGCTTTTGTTGTTAATTTTTTGCGCCAACCATTGGTGTAAATATTTAACCGAGGGAAATTATCGCAATATAATTTTTACATCTATGGGGATCTGCTTTTTGAACCATGTTTTTTGCTTTTTGACTAATTTCAAAGTATTTTGCGAGATTTCGTTGACTAAAGCATCTTCGGTCGTGTTACTTTTGAGCCAGTTTATTGTTTCGCGATATCCTATTGCATTTTTCGCACTATCACTCAACCGTCCATACTTGGACAGTAGAAATTTCACCTCATGAATTAGTCCCATGTGCAACATTTTTTTTGTACGCTCCCATATGCGTAGTTTTAGATCCTCTTGATCCCTTTCTAGTAGGATCGTATATTTTTGATATCGTTTGAATGGTGAATCTAAGGATATGAAATTGTTTTGTACACTGTCGAATGTCTTGCCGTACGCTAGACATCTTTTTAGGGCTGACATTACTCGCCTTGGATTTTTCATATCAATGGGCGGACACATCCCATCGTTGATTGAAATTAGCATTGGGACTAACCCGTCAAGGCCAGACTTGGCATAGATGGAATTGATCAAATCATTAACATTTTGTGGAATTTTGGTTTCGTCGATGACGGGGCGATAAAAGGATTTTAAGTAAAACCCAGAACCTCCCACCACTACTACATTTTTTCCAGAAGAAACTATGGAACTAATTGCTGTTTGGGCTGCTTCGATGAACATTGAAACATCAAATTTTTCAGATGGCTCTACCAGATCCATGCAATGATGCTCAATTCCTCTCATATCCGCTGGTTTTGGTTTTGCCGTCCCAATGTCCATATGTTTATACACCAGCAAGGAATCACATGATACAATTTCCGCATTATTTTTCATTGCAAAATTTATCGCATAATCCGTCTTTCCAACGGCTGTACATCCAGTAATGACGTATAATTTACCATCCATAGATATCAAAAGTCCAATAGCCTCAAATGCCAATCGAACTGGATGTGGTCTTCACGTTTTACGTGTGTCCGAGTGGTGATACCTACGTTAACTAACCACGAATTCCACAGCATACCGGATAAACTAAATCTTTGCTGCGAAAATTTGTGAATTTTTGCATCGTATTGGGATCCAATCGTAATAGACGTTTGAGATGATAAATTGAAAGTAAAAAACAATCCATACTGCTCGGTCGATTTTTGAAGGTTTACTCCATCAAATTTCAAATAATTGGTAGAAAATGCTAGCTTCCAAAAATCAGCGTCCTTTATGACGGTCGTTGTCTTTAGTTCGTGTAAATGTAATTTTGTTGGGTCAACCTTGCTATGGATGTCGAAATTAAGCCATGGTGTCGGATATATGCCAACCATTAAATAGGTGTCGGAGAATTTCTTTTGGGGAGCTTGCCTAAAGCTATCATAATTTCTGGCAAAGAGTATGTCCTGGAATACATCCATTCGCATCAACTGTTTTGGAACATAGGATCCCGATTGGGTATATAGACTATTTTTTATGCCCAGCCGCACCATATTTTGCCGCTGTAGGTCATCCACATTGCGCATATCGTCCAAATCTATCGAAGGAATTTCCACACTAAAACATTCTCTATGAAACTTTGGGATTTTAGTACTCTCATTGCCCGACGGGATCACGCGATATTGTATGATTGGGGTGATGACATGTTTTAACCCGTTTATGCTAAAAGTTTCGTTGGTATAATCGGATTGGCCGGTGATTTTCATGTTAATGTCAAACCCACTCTGCAGGATGTTCTTCCCGTATGTTTCTCCATCAAAATTGCGATCATATACCAATGTCCGTGTGCCAAAAATCGGTTTTATTGTAAAAAAATCTTTATATCCCAATGGCAAAGATATTCCATAGTAAATATCGGCCCGGGAAACACTTGTGGCACCGTACAAATCCTTATCACGGTTGTATAACTTAACGACACCTAAGTGTGCACTGTGTATTAGCTTTGTATCGAACAATTTGGTCGGCAAATAGGCAATGCACAATTCCGGTATCTGTTGTGTGGTACTATAAAAAGTATTTGGTTCAAATTGTCCAAAGGCTGAGGCGATATAGTTTTGCCCCCGATAGGATATTTCGGCAAATGATCCCGGTTGTTGATTACGGTCATACCAAGCTTTTCTAAAATCTCGCTCGACCTCAGAATCGCTCAATGCTGTGGCCCTGGCGATTATGTCAATTCGATCATCATGGTGTTGCCTGTATGAAAACTCCAAAAAGTGTCTGTTGCTAGGAACAGGTTCACTTTTTATGTCAACCCCTTTTTGTTCTTCGCTTGCCCTGTCTTGGATAAACCCAAATTTGACTTCGGAAAATATTTGATTTTTCTCTGACCTATGGTCGATTTTTAACGCAGGACCAGCTAGTATTCCTCGTCTTGCATAAAAATCCAAAAGTCCACCCAGTTTAAGTCCTTTGTTTACTCCAAAATAAAAATTGTTTTGCAGGTATATTCCATTGCTGTGATTCAGTCCATAATTTTGTTCCAAATAAAACGGATGCGATGAAGTGTCTATTTCTGCCCAGGGTAAATACAATATCACAGCTGGTCCAATTTTAAATTTTGTATCTTTTGTCTTAATGGATTCATTTGTTATTTTGAAACTTTTTACGAATATTGATGAAGCAAATTTTTGATCCATAGAACCATGGAATATCTCCGCATTGAGACCGGTTTGTACGTCATTGTCTGTATCTAAATCGATATTTTCGATGCGGAAGTAGTAATTATGAACCTTTATTTTGCTGTTATTGACGTGGATCAGACCTGAATTTATATCATAGGAAATACGATCTGCCACGATGTAAACTTTTTTATTGTCAATTTTTACATTGCCTGAGGCGATTGCCATCGCCGGTTCCTTATGGAATGTTATTTCGTCGGCTTGGATGATAAAGTTTCCTGCCTCAATTTTTGCATCCCCTTTGACAACAAGTTCCTCTTTGTCGGCAATGTATTCTATCGGCTCATTTGAACTTACTTCAACCGCATGGCAGATGCCGTTGGAAAGAATTAGTAATAGGATCGTTAAAAATTTTTTCGGCACGTTGCTCAATAACATGCATAATCTCTACCCTTGTGAAAATAAAAATCTTTCCTATTAATCATTGACCGTACTAAAATCGGGCCATGCCCATTTGTTCTAATCCAAGGGAGCAATTGGATTACTGCACAAGCAATACTCTGGAAGAGTTTTATGTCATTTCTTTTTGTCGTTTTTAAAACGGCGATTTTTACGGTATCCGTGTCTATCATTTGTCTCTGAACAGGGTTTGTAAAGCTTGAGATCCCTTGTCTCCAACTTTAGAGGCGACATCAAGAACAATCGACATTTGTGTTACTTCGTATTGTATACGCATCAAATCCTGTTGCGATAAATCCGGTTTTTGAGCTAGTTCCGCTGTCACGTTTGACATGTGGTCTAATTGCCGCTTGACTGAAGACATAAAGTCGGATAGCCGATTCTGATATTCTGCTACACCGGAAAATTGATCTATTTTCCCCTCCAACCCATGTACGACGCCTGGCATTGACTGTCCGACATTTCTAATGGAATTAGAAAGGTCGGGATTAATATTGCTTAAAGCGTTTGCGGTTTGATCCAAACGATTGGTTACAGAATCAATGTTTATGTCAGTGTTGTTAAGTGCAGCATTGAATTTTGCCACATCACTTTGATTGATACCTGTAGATAGTGAATCAGAGAATTTCTGGGGATCCATTTGGTCCTCCGCCATGATTTTCTCTATTTGTTTCCGCAATGTTTCATCGACTATAGCTACTTGCTCCATAAACTTAAACCTTAGCTTTTTACAAAAAAAGTCAATATTTTTTGCAATCGATGATAAGTTTTGTGTTAGGTTCAGGACTCACAAATTTAAATAAAAGATGAAAGAACAGGCGGTACAAATGGAAGAGAAAAAGGAATAGGCACGGTGATTGTAGTGGGTGGCAATGGGACACCAATTTTTCCATTTGCTCAAGGGTTTTTTCTTTTATCAGTTCCATTTCTTGGCCTTTTATTTCCTTTTCCCCTCCTCCTTTTCAATGCCTCTTTTTAAGTCCTGAGGCTAGGATACAAGGGTATTAAATCAAAGCATGCTACATAAACAATCTGGAAGGGATGGAGTAGCTTTTGGAAATTTTCACGTTATTCATCGTCTGTGACAAAATTTTCAAACCCTGGACCTTCCGACTGCAATTCATTGTCAAAGAAACCATGCAACTGGCGAATTCTTGTGGGATGCCGCATCTTTCTCAAAGCTTTTGCTTCTATCTGACGAATTCTTTCCCGGGTAACATTAAATACTTGCCCCACCTCTTCCAAAGTCCTACTATACCCATCCCTCAATCCAAAACGTAGCATCAAAACCTCCCGTTCCCGTTGGGTTAAACTATCCAAAACACTGCCTATTTTCTCACGGAGCAGACTAAAGGCTGTCATGTCATATGGATTCTCAGCATTTTTATCTTCGATGAAATCTCCAAAACTGGAATCTTCCCCATCACCAACAGGATTTTGCAGGGAAATTGGTTGCTGGGCCATCTTCATTATGGTTTGCACGCGATCGATGGGCATTTTGACTTCCTTAGCCACGTCTTCTGCCGTTGGAGAATGGCCTAGTTCCTGGGTCAATTGTTTCTGTACCTGCATGACCCGATTCAGTGAATCTATCATGTGCACAGGAATGCGGATAGTTCTAGCTTGATCTGCAATCGAACGCGTGATGGCCTGGCGTATCCACCAGGTTGCATAGGTTGAAAATTTGTATCCCCGACGGTACTCAAATTTCTCAACGGCTTTCATAAGGCCCATATTGCCTTCTTGGATGGAATCCAAAAATGATAGCCCACGATTGGTATATTTTTTTGCAATGCTAATGACAAGTCGTAGATTAGCTTCCACCATTGCCCGTTTTGCCTTATACGCTTCACCCATGTGAAACTTAAATGCTTTTACAATCTCAACCAAACGCTTGGGGTCGACTTCATGCTTAATTTCAAACTTTTTTAGAGCCTTATTAATTCTATCAATTGTTTCTACTTGCGAGTTGTCTCCATTGGCTAGAGCTTTGTTAGCCCGTTCCAAATCAGCATATAGTTGGTTAATTTGGCGAACATCTGGACGTAATTTTGCCAGTGGTTCTTCAAAAATTTTCATTTTGAAACAAAAACGTTTTAAAACAGTCTTTAGCTGCGTTTGAAACTGTTTCAATCGCGCCTCGATGGGTTTGATTTTTCCTTCGTCCGCTGTTTCCTTAGCTTCCTGGTATGCTTTCCAGGATTCTTTTACCTTTGCAAATAACATTTTGCTATCCTGCACAGCACGGGTCAGCATTGAGTAATAGGTCTCTCGACTCTCTATTTTTTTATCAAGAACTATGCGGTCGAATCGTTCATCCCGGCAAAGTAATTTTTCTGCCAAATCAATTTGAAATTCTGCCGTTAAATGAATAGAAAACAGCTCATCCTGTGCACGCAATTCTTCCCTCTCAATTGTTTTGGAAATAGCCACCTCTTCGGTACGCGTAAGCAATGGGACTTGCCCCATCTGACGGAGATACATGCGAACAGGGTCTTCAATATTTTCTCCGGATGGCGAAACGGGCTCTGCCATTTCCTCTTCAACTTTACTCCGGTACTGTTCAGCCTCTTCAGCATCCAAAATCTCAATGTTGAGATTTTCTAAAATATTGATGATATTCTCAGCTTCTTTTGGGTTAGTGAGAGCTCCTGGTAGTGTTTCATTGATATCTTGCAAAGATACATACCCTCTTTGCCGTGCCAATCGTATGAGAGATTGTACCCTTACGTTGGCATCTGCTGCTAACCTAACTTCTGAACTTTTTTTTTCGTATTTTGTCATTGTTTTTACAATTGAACAATTTGCGGTGGGTGCTTTAACATTTTACGCAAATTCAATCTGCATTCTTGTAAGGTTCTTATACTATCGCTTTGGTCAAGAGAAAATTTCCGAAAACTGTCATTAACTTTATTAATTTCTTCCCTGATGAAATTTGAATGGAGCTTGTGCAGGCATAAATTCGCAGTGGCTAGGTGCTCACAATCTTCGTCGAAATCAGCCAACAAAAAGTATATCAAATTCTTTTCATCATTCGAAAATAGTGGCGACTCTTCCAATTTAGCAATCCCTTCCCACATATACTCTTTAATTTCATTTAGAACTTTTAGCAATACTTTTCCTTCATGGGATGTTAAATTTTGTAAAAATGGTTGTTCGTAGAAATCCAACATTCGCTTTGCTATCCTATCATTTGACAGGACTATGGCCAGCAATTGGCTTTCTGCGCTGGATAACTTTTCATGTGACATTTCCCGCGTCTCGCCTGCGACAATCTTCGAGTTTCCAACAAAAGGCTTTTTCTGCAAAAATGACTTAAAATCTTGCAAAATCGCATGTCGATCAAGATCCGCTGCCATTGATAGCTCATCTAGGTATGATTTTTGAACGATGGAAGATTCGGCAATGGAAATTATTTCGTAGATTCTCCTAAGTGTTTCTACCTTTTCCTGTGCCGTAATATTTTTTTTGACAAACCATCGGTTTGCCAAGAATTCTATCCCTGTCATGGAGGATCGCTGTAGCCCTCGGAACCTATTTTCAAAATCCTCACGAAAATAACTATCCGGGTCCTGCCCTTCCGGCAGGATGAAAAATCTTACGTCCAGTCCAGCTGCGATTGCCATTGCTAACAAACGTTCTGCCGCTTTTAATCCTGCGTTATCACCGTCAAGCATACAATTCAAGTGTACGCTATACCGCCGCAAGGTAACCAATTGGGCATCTGTAACAGCCGTCCCCTGGGGAGCAATGGTGGTATTAAGGCCATTATCCCAGCAACGCATGGCATCAAACTGCCCTTCGACCATCCAAAAAGCATCGTTTTGTTCTAGATATTTCCGAGCCCTGTCGAGTCCGAATAGTATGCTTCCCTTTTGAAAAATTTCCGTTGCCGGAGAATTTATATACTTAGCATCGGCAAAATTACTTTGCTGCCCAATGCCATCTACAAATCTCGCCGAGAATCCAACAATTTTACCCTGCGTATTCCTGATAGGAATTGTTAGCCGTGAATTAAATCGCCCTATAAATCCACGGGGATCGGTTTCATTTTCCTTTGCATAGAAAATTCCACTAGCTTTTATGGCGTCCAAAGAATAGCCAGCCTGGAGTATTTTTTCTATCAATACCCTGTCATTATTTCCTGCGAGACCTATGCCATTTTCCCTCGCTACGTCCAGAGAAAACTTCCTATCTTCTACCCAGTATTGCCGAATTTTTTCTCCCCAAATATTATCAGCATGGAAATTTTTCACAAAAAAATCACACACCAAGTCATGCAAGTCGAACAGTGTCTTTTTGGCATATGGCTTTGGTTCAAAAGTTGCTGATTTTTCAAATTCTAGCGGAATGTTAAACCGTTCAGCTATCATTTCCACGGCATCGATGAATGATACATTTTCTTTCAGCTGTATGAATCGAAAAACATCACCTGCATTCCCAGAGCTAAAACATCGAAACATTTTTTTCGCTGGCATGACGAAAAAAGATGGTGTCTTTTCCTGATTAAAAGGGCTCAAACCACGCCAGTTAACCCCGCATCGCTTCAGCGTAGCATATGGCGATACAACATCATAAATGTCGACAGAATTTTTTATCTTGTCTAGGCAATCGCGTGTTATCATTCCTTAAAGAATAAATATTCCATACCTTTAATTGCAAAAAAAACCCAAGAAAAGACAAAAAAATACTCTTCTCCCCTGCTTTCTAATCTCAGCCATAGGGAAACGGCTACATCTTATCCTTTCTTTCCCCAAACTAAAACTTTTTTGCAGCTTTCCTGTTTATTTCTGCAGCCCACATGGTCAAGAACTTTTTGGGAAGATATAAAATACTGATCCTAGGGTACATCGTCCGACTCACTATCCTGCGGCACTTCACCACCCTGCGATGCTATGGCATTTTTTGCTTTGCTTCTTCGATATGCTATAAATATTAGCGCGGGTATCGCAATAACGGCAACCATAATCGCGGTTGCAATAACAGGGTGAGCAACTGCCAATGCCCATGCAGATTTCCCTAGCGTAGCCACTTTGCTTAGCAGAGATCCAGCGGCATCCGCTGCTTCGGAACTTCCAGCTCCGGCGCTTGCTGCTGCTTCGGCGCCTGCTGTAGTTCCGGCACCCGCAGCTCCAACATTTGCCGATACTCCAGCCGTACTTGCGGTTGCTCCTTCAAAGAGTACAGGGGGGGTGCTTGTTCCACTAATTGCCTGTGCAGTAGCTGTCGCAACTCCAGCCATACCCGTGGTTGTTCCTTCGAAGAGTACAAGAGCGGTGCTTGTCCTACTAATTGCCCGTGCAGTAGCTGTCGCAGCTCCAGTCATACCCGCGGTTGCTTCTTCGACAGGCACAAGAGCAGTGCTTGTTCCACTAATTGCTACTTGACCAAAGATTCCATTCATACCAAAACCGCCATGGAGATTAATTTTCTAGGAAATTCTCATAAATCGCAAGTAAAAAACAAAAGAAACCTGAATTAAGTTTTATCGGATTCGATTCCACTTTTCCTGGGTTCTTTTCCAATAGCCTGTTGACTTCTTTAATGTTTTAGGATTTACGCACATTTTTGTATCCATTGGCTGAACTGGGGGGTTGCTTTTAGAAAAACGATCATTACTTCATTTGTCATCATGGTAAAATGCTTTGCAGAACGGGTACCCCATTTAAATGATAATGATGACGATGATACTTCGGATTGTAGCTCGAAGGATTCTTCGAGTTGTTCATCGATGATGCAGAAACGATTTCTTAGGGAAAGGAAGATTTTTTTGTGGGGTGGCATAAATGATGTGACAGCAAAAGATATTACTGAAAAATTACTATACCTTGAGTTGTCGGATCCTGGCAAACCCATCGATTTTTTTATAAACACTCCTGGGGGATCCATAACATCTGGCATGTCGATCTACGACACCATGATTTTACTTTCTTCTCCAATCCGTGTAATAGTGACCGGAATTGCAGCAAGTATGGGATCGATTCTGCTCTGCGGAACCAAAAAAGGTAATCGGTTTTTATATCCTAATTCCAGAGTTTTGATACATCAACCGCTCATCATGGGTCAGATTGTTGCCCAGGCGGTTGATATCAATATCCAGGCCAAGGAAATGGAAAAGACTCGGGCGGAATTAAATAAAATCCTAGCTGCGTCTTCCGGACAACCGATAGAGAAAATTACAAAGGATACGGATCGAGATTTTTATATGAACGCAAAGGAGGCGATCGACTATGGGTTGGCCGATAAAATTATAAAAAATATATTCTGATAAAAATTCCATGGAGGGAGGCCCCATAAATATTGCCTTTGTTTTCGACGACAAATTTTTCAATCTATTCAAAGTCACGGCATATTCGATTGCGAAAAATACAAAGTCAAACTTGGCAATTTACATCATCGATTGCGGAATTTCGGAAACCCATCGAATGGAAATTGGCAAATTTCAAAAACAGTTACCCTGTGTGGTTGATATTTTTTGCAAAGAGCCGAAGAAGTTCGAAGTCTTCGAAAAGTGTCCTATTCCTGCCCATTTTTCATCCGCTGTTTTTTACAGATTGGCCATTGGTAAAACATTTCCTCACCTCACGCGCGTAGTATATTTAGACTGTGATGTTATCGTGGATGGGGATATCAAAGAACTATGGGATGTCGACCTTGGAAATAGGCCATTTGGCGCTTTGAATGACGAAACAAATTTCTTTTTGCCTAAAGATATCGAACGCCGTAAAAAACAAGCAGGTATCCCACCTGAACACACGTATATGAGCTCAGGCGTACTGCTAATCGATCTTAAAAAGTTTGAAAACATGTGTGTGTTTGAGCGTGTGTTGAAATTTGTCGAACATTGTGAGATATCGCTGGCATGTCCAGAGCAAGACGCTATGAACATATGTCTCGACGAAAATGAACATCTACCGATAAATCCAAGATTTAATTTTACACCATTTGCTCCACAGGCAAAACGGTGTTTTAAAAAATTTGGTCCCCCCTTGATTATCCATTTTTCGTGCGGAAAGCCGTGGATTTTTAATAAAAAGTTTATCAATATATTAAATCGACTCCATTTGTTTAACTATGAGGTTGGATTTATTAAAAAATATTGGAAATATTCCGATGGGGTCGATAAACACACATTTTCATCGAGGGACATGGGGCCTACGGTTTTGTTTTTTTACAAACGTGTGTTTGGCAAACTTGAATATTTTGTTGCAAAAAAAATTCGTAACAAAATCATAAGGGGGCTTCGCAACATTTTAGGTAAAAGTGAGAAGTGTGTTCAGTGGGAGGGTACACAACCTCGCCTCGCCGATGAAGTTAATAAAAAGAGAATAAATATGATTGAAACCATAGATATCGCTTTTGTTTTCGACGATAAGTTTTCGGATTTATTCAGAGTTGCCGCCTATTCCATCGCTCAAAATACAAAGGCGAATCTTACGATTTATGTTATCGACTGCGGAATTTCGGAAATCAACAGGGAAAAAGTTCTCCAACTGAAAGAAAAGTGTGAAAACATTTTGTCCATAAAAATTGGCATGCCGGAACGGGTTGACGTTCTGGAAAATTTCCCAACTGAGGAACGTTTTAATTCCGTCGTTTTCTATAGGCTAGCGATCCCGAAGGTATTCCCGGAACTTAGCCGGGTGATATATTTGGACTGTGATATTGTTGCAGTTGGTGACATTTCTGAGCTTTGGAATGAAGATTTGAATGATTGTCCTTTTGGCGCAGTCGAAGAAGATGGTAATTTTTCCGATGAAAAAATCAGGGCGGATAAATTGGCATATTTGAAATTTCCGGAAGAAAACCGTTATTACAATTCCGGTGTTCTTTTGATTGACTCCCAAAAGTTTGAAGAATCCCAAATTTTTGAAAGGGTGATTGAACAAGTAAAACAGACAAAGATTTTTTTCCCATGTCCGGAACAAGATGCCATGAACATATGTCTTCGCAACGACGAACATCTGTCGTTGCACCCGAAATATAATTTTATCCCATTTGCATCGTTGTCGAAAAAATGCTTTGCCAGCATTGGGGAAAATGTAGTCCTCATCGAATATGCCTGCGTAAAACCGTGGGAAATGAATAGACCAACGGTCAAACTGTTCCATTACCTTGGCCTTTGCCGCTACTCAACTTTTATGCTCCTAAAATTTTGGCATTATGCCGATCAATTGGGAGACGTAAGTCCTAGTAATAAAAATCCTTTTCCCACGCTCAAATTTTTTTATAAACGACTATTTCAACCAATAGGACGGTTTTTCTCAAAAGCTATAGCAAATGTTAGAAAATCTCGTACGTGCAAATAAAGACATGACTGAAACAATAGACATAGCATTTGTTTTCGACGATAAGTTCTCCGACTTATTTAAAGTTGCGATGTATTCAATTGCCAAAAATACAAAATCGAACCTGGCGGTACACATCGTCGACTGTGGAATACCCGAAGAAAGCAAAGGTCTAATTCGAAAGTTTATATCGGAATTTAAAAACATTTCGTCGACAGAGTTCAAGATTCCCAAACGCATAGAAGCTTTGGAAAATTATACTATTCCAGCGCATTTTTCCACGGCCATATTTTATCGACTGGCGATTCCAAAGGTGTTTCCAGAACTTAACCGGGTGATATATTTGGATTGTGACACCATCGCCGTTGGTGACATTTCTGAGCTTTGGAATGAAGATTTGAATGGTCGTCCTTTCGGTGCAGTCGAGGAAGATGGCAATTTTTTTAACGAAAAAACCAAGTGGCGGAGGATGAAAGAAATCAATTTCCATGAAGATAAACACTATTACAACTCCGGTATTTTGCTAATTGATACAAAACAATTTGAAAAATCTCAAATCTTTGAAAGGGTAATCGAGTTTGTAAAAAATACCGATCTTCGCCTGTTAAGCCCTGAGCAGGACGCAATGAACCTATGTCTTGCCGATGACGAACATATGACTTTGAGCCCAAAATATAATTTCATCCCCTTTGCATCATTCTCGAAAGAATGCCTTAAAAAGGTTAAAAATCCTACGATAATGCACTACGCCGGTAAAAAACCATGGGAAATGAATAAAAAAGTTATCAGGTTTGCCGCATTGTGTGGCATGAAAAAGTACCACATGGCCATGATGTTAAAGTACTGGGAATATGCAGATTACGTGGATAAAAAAAAGTTTTCCAACAGAAATATTTTTCATACTTTGAAATTTCTTTATAAATGCTTTTTCCAGCCCATTGAACAATTCATATCGAGAAAATGTTGCCATTCCATAAAATCTCTTTTTGAACAGCAAAGGAAGAAGGTTTAAACATGGAAATGGAGAAAAAAGTCATTTTGACCGGTATGCAACCAACAGGCAAACTACACCTGGGAGGGTTGTTGGGCGCAATAAATAATTGGCAGAAAATGCTAGATGATTACGATTGTTTGTTTTTTCTGGCAGATCAACATGCCATAACGATGCCATATGTTCCTGCAGAATTGAGGAAAAACACACTGGATTGCATCGCACAGTATGTCGCCTGTGGGCTGGATCCTGAACGGTGTAAAATTTTTCTACAGTCCCAAGTAATTGGGCATACGGAATTGATGTGGATACTGGGATGTATTACCCCCATTGGTCAACTAGAAAGGATGACCCAGTTCAAGGACAAGTCGAAAAAAGTAGGAGAATCGGTATGTTCAGGCTTGCTATATTACCCTGTTTTGATGATGGCCGATATCCTATTGTACAATGCTAATTTGGCTCCAATAGGGGAAGATCAAAAGCAACACCTGGAAATTACGCGGGATATTGCACAAAAATTTAATAATGTTTATTCCGAAACCTTTGTTTTACCGGAACCGTACATTGGAAAAACAGGAGCTCGCATAATGTCGTTGCAGGATCCAACTGCTAAAATGTCGAAATCCGACAAGAATCAAAGTGCAGTCTTATACATAACGGATTCCGACGATGTTGTTCGAAAAAAAATTATGGGAGCAGTAACGGATTTCGACAATAGGATATTTTTCGACCAAAAAAACAAACCGGGAATTGCTAATTTGTTAAACATATACGCAGCAACAACAGATCAAAGCATGGAAAAATCCGTCGCACAATTTGTCGACTTTACAAGCTATGCTCCTTTTAAACAGGCCGTTGCGGATGCGGTCATCGCAAAAATTTCTCCGATCAGAAATAAATATTTAGAAATTGTCAACGATGGGAAATATCTATTATCTGTGCTAAAGGCAGGCAAAGAAGAAGCCCAAAGGCGTGCCAATAAGATGATAGCGAAGGTCTATCGTAAGGTTGGATTTTTGTTAGATTAACACAGCGTCAAATGAAAAAATTTGTAATATCTGAAAAGCCAAGTGTAGCAGCCGACATAGCAAAGGCACTAGGAACATTTAAAAAATTTGATGATCGCTATGAGAATGGTGAATATGTGATTAGTTGGGCTGTTGGTCATTTGGTTGAACTTTTCATGCCGGAAGATTTCGATGCGTCCCTAAAACGATGGTCGCTAAGCACCCTTCCCATAATACCAGAAAAATTCAAAACAAAGCCGATCGAGAAAACAAAAAAACGTTTTAATGAGCTTAAAAAATTAATTCAGCGCGATGATATCGACTTGCTCATAAACGGATGTGATGCGGGGCGGGAAGGGGAATTAATTTTTACGTATATCTACGAATTGGCAAAGTGCAAAAAACCTTTCGTTCGCCTATGGCTGTCTTCTATGACGATGCAGGGAATTAGAGATGCATTCGAACATCTCAGAAGCGGCGAGGAAATGCAACATTTGCAGGATGCTGCCAAATGTCGTTCGGAAGCAGATTGGTTAATAGGCATCAACGGAACCCGTGCCGTAACGACGAAAATGTTCCCAGTGATGGCTCGACAAGTGGCGACCGTAGGACGTGTTCAAACTCCTACTCTGGCGATGATAGTAAACCGAGACATTGAAATTGCCAATTTCAAACCGACAAAATTTTGGAGGATTATCGGAACTTTTGGCATCCGCAATGGTTCCTACGATGGTATCCTACAGAAAGATCAAAAGCTGGATGACAAAAATCCCTACGACAAAACCGACAGGTTATGGGAACATGAAAACGCGTTGGCAATTGTTGAAGCGATTAAAAATGAGCAATTCGCCTCCATTTCCGAACAAAAGAAACGGTCCAAACAAACATCTCCGAGGCTATACGATTTGACCACACTGCAAAGAGAATCCAATTCGCGTCATAGCATGCCTGCCAGCATGACATTGCAAATTGCCCAGTCTCTCTATGAGAAGCATAAATGTATTACCTATCCCCGCACCGATTCCCGTGCGTTAACGGAAGATTATGCGCCTACATGTTACAAAATACTAGCCGCCATTAATGACGAACATAGAATCTTTGCCCAACGCATAATTGAAAATAAAGCAATTAACGGAAATAACAGGAAAATTTTCAACAATAGACAGGTTACCGATCACTTTGCAATTATCCCTACACCACAGGCTCCGGAAAACTTATCCGATGGAGAATATAAAATCTTCAACATGATCCTAAAACGTTTCATTTGCGTATTTTTCCCAGATGCAGAGTTCGATATAACCATCCGAATCAGCAAAATCAAAGAGCATTCATTTAAGACGGAAGGAAAGGTATTAGTGATCCCTGGATGGTTGGAAGTTTATGGAAAAAATGAAACCGAACAGGATGGCGCATTGCCTGCATTATCCGATAGTGACGGAATTCCCCCCCAGGCCAATGTCAAAGAGATAAAAATTGCGGAAGATGCAACTCGTCCTCCAGCTCCCTACAATGAAGCAACCCTATTGACCGCCATGGAAGGAGCCGGCAAATTATTAGATGATGAGGAACTTGCCGATGCCATGAAGGAACGTGGCTTGGGGACTCCGGCGACGCGGGCTCAGATCATAGAACATTTACTAGCTCTAAAGTACATTGTGCGGGACAGAAAAGACCTCAAGGCGACGGCGAAGGCTGAAGATTTACTAAACTTCCTAAAAGCTACAGACATTGAAACCCTTTCAAGTCCGGCTCTCACAGGCGAATGGGAATACAAACTTAGGCAGATGGAAAATGGTAATTTTACTCGCAAAAGTTTCATGGAGGAGATTGCGGATCTGACGACGGCCATAATTACAAAGACGAAAAATTTCGTCGAAGGAAGTGACATAACAAAGGAAACTTCCATAATTTCTCCTACCGATAATAAACCGCTAATGGAAGGGCTACGCTGCTACCGTTCTCAGGATAAAGCCTTAACAATTCAAAAGGTAATTGGAGGTAGGAAATTTTCAGAGGACGAAATTAAAGAATTGTTGGCAAATAAAAAGATTGGACCACTAGATGGGTTTAAGTCAAAAACAGGGGCGGATTTTTCTGCAAGTTTAGTTTTGGATGATACTTTTAAAGTAAGTTTAGTCTTCGAAAATTCAAACTCGGAGCTTAAAATCGCAACGTTATCACAAGAAGAGATCGACAAATTTGAAGTCATTGGGAAATGCCCACTCGATGGATCAGATGTTATTATGACAGACACTGCTTACATTTGCAAAAACTATTTCAATAAAAAGTGCAAACTTAGAATTTCAAAAAAGACACTCGATAAAGACATTGACGTGGAACAGGTTCAAAAACTGTTATCGGAAAAGAAAACTGATCTACTGGAAGGATTCCGATCCAAACGAACGGGAAAACTATTTTCAGCCCGCCTAGGTTTGCAAAAGGATGGTAGTTTTAGGTTTGAGTTCAAATAAATTCCTTTCCCAGTTTTTCATGTTTTCTCTCCAATCATTCGTCGGGGAGATTTCCCGGGATGGCGAGTATCGATAGCATGGTCCCTTCTGCTACTAATTGTTTGCATGTGCGAAGGCCAATACCTCGGCTCATCATGTAGAACATGATATCATCATCGATGGCACCGACCGTTGCACCATGGGAACACATAACATTGCTGTTGGCAATGTGGAGATCGGGACAGCTGATAGCTTGTGCCCCGTTGGACCACAGTACGTTGCTGCTACATTGTCTTGCATTGCTGTTTTCGGCAATTTCGCTGATGTTAATTTTCCCATAAAACTCAGAAACTGCGGAATCATCCAAAATCGTTTTACTGATAACACTCGATTTTGAGTTCCTAGCATCGTGGGTTTGGGAGATGGAAAATTTCTGCCCATCGGAATTTTTCCCATAAAAAAAACTTCCTATGTCAGAAATTGCCCACTCACCTTTCAAAATAGTTTCGACTGAACCGTCGAACTTTTTGCAATTTTCCGAGAGAATTACGCATTTTAGCTGGCTAGATTTTTCCAGTTCAAATGTCAGCCGGATAGTACTTTTATCGCAATCGACTGCCAAAATAATGATGTCCAAACATACTCCTTCACCTATACTAAACGTGGCATTGGAAATATTAGTGGAAGGTATAAACAATTCCGTATGGGTAACAATTTTTTCCCACTGGAGATAGTTGCGAACAATGGATCGTCCGCCTAAAATTTTATCCATATGATTTTGAATTATCCTCATTTCCTTTGAAAATTTTGAATTTTTACTATAATTTTAACATATTAAACTTTCCAACTTATAGATACGATGGCCCTTTAGGTATACAATTCCATGAAAATTCGTTACCGTCTCCATTGCTTGCGATGTCGATGGAAATACCTTCCAGTTGCAATTTATGGCATCCATCGAAAAATTCGCAGGTTCCCCTATGACAATCACTCCATCATTTTCGCGGAGTGGTAAATTTTTTAAAAGGATAGCGTTGTCATCGATTACACCGTTCCCTACCTCGCAACGGATCAAAGCTCCAATGACAAATAATCGATCGCCATGGGGAAATAGTCGATCGAACTGAGCCAGGGAGTTAGCAAAGGCTATGGAGTTCGCATTATAGCAATCGGCAAAATATGTCCTCGTCGGTGTTTTTATAATTTCTCCGCGCCATTTGGATGGCTTCCACAGATTAATACGCTTTTGAATATTAGTTGCGTCTATTCCACATTCTAGGGCACAAATACACGCCAGGACAAAATTCTTGACGATTCCTTGGCTCATTGGATGAGGCATGACAAATTTTAAAAATTTTCCCCTAAATATCACCTCGACATGGTATTGCTCATCTTTTATATTCATGCGGTAGCCCATGTCTTCTCCGTTTTCCTTGACAACCCTGCAGTGATCTTGAATTTTTCGGCAAGCGCTAAACCTCAAACATTCTTCGGGAAACATTCCATGGCCGTTATTTTTTATGGCCTCACGCAATAATTTGCTCTTTTCACGGGCGATTGTGGATTCACTTCTCATCCCGGACATGTGAATTTTGCCGATTCCTGTCAGTATGGCGATGTGTGGCACAACAAGCTCCGCTAGGTTATCCATCGTACAAATGGCATCAATGCCAACTTCGACGACCGTAAAGGCCTCGTCATTGGTTACGGTGGCAAGTGTCATAGGTACCCCCCGCTGCCCATTTTTGTTTTCAAGCGTTACATTTTTTTCAACGGCAAGGAGCAACTTTAAAATATCTTTTGTTGTAGTTTTTCCAAAACTTCCAGTGATGGCGATCACTGTGCCCCTAAACATTGATCGTGCTAGCTTTGCCATTTTGATCATGGCCGCATTTGTATCATCACAAACAAATTGGGGCAGATCAATATCAGGGTTTGGACGGGAAACAATGGCACATGAAGCTCCGTTACTCCTAGCATCTTCGAGAAAAATATGCCCGTCTCGCGCATCGATTAGGGAAACGTAGCAATCATTTGGACACAATGAACGTGTGTCAGTGCAAAACCTTGCAAGCCGTATCGGTTTTTTGTCATACAACCAATGGCCAATGGAAGGGACAAAAATAGAATCAATATGTTCTTTCATAATTATCCGATCGGTTGTTTTTCTCGGTACAAGCTCTATATGGGAATTTATTTATTTATTTCGCTGAGCTTGGCCAAAGCATTCATCACGGCATCGGTACTATCAGCGTAATTCGATTGTTGAAAATTATTCAGCCCCTGGTGATTCTCACAGGAATCAACCATATTCATGCCGGAGAAAAAGCCCGCAGACTTAACATCATAAATCCCTTTGATCCCTTTTCCCCAAGCAAGGACAAACATATCCGATAGGGTTTTCAGATTTGGACTTCCGAGGAATAATCTCAGGGATTGAGATTGATCGATCCATTTTTGTCGCCGGGCAGCTCCTTCGATAATTGCTTCATTGTCAATCATGTAGGCGGTGGAAAACATTTCTCGTATGGATTCAGGAATTTCATCGATGGCGGCTAACTCTCCTTCAAAATATCGAATTTGCTTATGGACTGCCTTATTCCAAATGCCAGACTTTTTCAAAATCCTTACTAATTCCGGGGAAATAATCATCATTTCGTAGTTATCGTCCAAACGCTTAGTGAAAACATTTTTCGTTGCCGGGGATAATTCGGGATAGCATCCCAAAAGGCGGGCAATTTTCCTCGTTGGAGAGAATGCATTTAGATACGCATTTCTTATGCCATTTTCCTTTATCTTATCTCGCAGAACGTCCCAGGATAGCGTGCCAGCGTTTTTATCCTTGGCAAAGTCAAATGGTAGCTTCCCTTTTGCCCATTCCGAAGATTCAAATGCTTGGCAGGCTCCATATTTTTTCGCTAGCTCGCATGACTCATTGATCGTTTCGTAGGAAATTATTTCCGCACATTCCTCGCCAAACCTAATGGCTTCTTCGGAATTAAATGAAAGATTTTTGTTGTAGAATGCATTTTGTAATCCCATCATGCCTAACCCTATCGCGCGGTACTTTTTGGCAAATGTTTCAGCAGCCTGCGAAGGGAAAAAATTAGCGTCTATCATCGCGTCCAACGTGCGGGTCGCGACCGCTATTGTATGGCGTAAGACATCTTTATCGAGGGAACCATCCGAGGTTAAATGTTTGTTGATGTCCAATGCTCCTGTGTTGCACACAGCGGTTTCGTTGTAGGCCGTATTCATAACGTGTTCCAGACACAACCCTGTTCCATGAATTGTTCCATTTTTGCACATATTCGCCCGATTGCACGTATCCTTAAATGCAATCTTTGGATATCCTGCCTCGAAAATTCGTTGCATGACTTTTTGCCAAACCTCTCGACACGTTACCATTTTACCGGAAGCTTTACCTTCCATGACACACCGTTCCAGTTCTTCATATTTTTTATCAAATCCATCGCCGTACAATTCATGTAAACCTCTGGCATCTTCTGAATTGAATAACGTCCAATCGGCATCCTGCTGTAAGCGATGCATGAAAATATTCGGAATCCATAGTACTGTTCCGAGGGTATCATCAGGCATGTTTCCATTCACATATCTCTTGCGATAATCTATAAACTCCATTATGTCGCTGTGCCAAATTTCTAAATACGCCGCTCCACGACCTCTACGGCGTTCGATCCCCTGATTTGCAATGGCCAATTGGTGCTGGTGAAGTTGTAAAAATGGTATTACACCGGGAGCTCGTCCCCTAGTTCCCGAAATTTTTGCACCTTTTTCGCGGACATTGGTCCAAGAACCCGCAATACCTCCTCCCCACTTGGCGATGAAAGCATTGTCGGAAATTCCGCGCGTCATAATGCTTTGCATGTCATCCTCGACATGAAAAACGTAGCTCGACATCATCTGAGCTTTCGGTGTTCCAGCGTAGTATAAGGTAGGGGTTGCCAGGCAAAACTTTCTGTCTCGCATCAATTTGTAGCATTCAATGACGTCGCCTTCGGCGTGCTCTTTTGCAAGAAATGCCCCCATCGCGACACGCATCCAAAGCATCTGGGGGGTTTCTAAAATTCGATTATCAAAATCCCGCATGAAATAGTGCTCTTTTAAACTTTGCAAAGCTATGGCATCGAATTCGCGGTCATAGGTAATATCTAGGGTACGAGAAAGCTGTTCAAGATCATACTTGAACATGTCCTTGTGAAGTAGGTTATTCCCAACGGCTGTTTTGACATATTTCACAAAAGCAATTGCCTGTTTTTCGTTCAAACATTCTAGGCTATCAGTGGTACAATTCCAATCGAATATATCCTCATATAAATAAAGTAATTGTATCCTAGCTGCAAATACTGCTAAGACGGGGTCTTTTTCTATTAGCCGCTGGGCATTTTTGATGATATAATTTTTTAGTTCCGAAACGCTAACTTCCGACGAAATCCCTTCCTGTAAAGATGACAATATTTCATCGAATGTTAGGTGCGAATCCAGTCCCGCATTCGCAAATGCTATTCGTTTGTGTAATTCCGATCCATCCCACAAAAAGCTATCATCATTGGCATTCTTTACCACGATAATAGGCCCCTGATCCTGGGTTACTGTATATTCTTTCTCAATGTCTGACAGCTCTCTCAATCTTGCCCGTTCGGCCCTGTATAGGATATATGCTTCGGCAATCTTATATTCCCCCTGACGCATCAATTCTTCCTGCACGCAATCTTGAACATTTTCAATGTGAATGAACGATAACCCCTCGTCTAATATATTTTTTGTCACTGCCCGAGAGATTTTATCGGCCCGCTCTGGGCTTTGGTATTGGGAAATAAATGCCAATTCCACCGCATGTTTTATTTTTTCGATGTTCCATGGTACGACACTGCCATCTCTTCGGATTAAGCTTAATTTGCGACTTTCCTTAACCCTCCTATAGTATTCATTCTCAAACCTACACTTCGCCACAAAGGCGTGGGCCATCTCCCTCCTGTTATTTCTTACTAAAATTTCTTCAATGGCGTCATTCACAAGATCTTGGCTAGGCGGACAGGTTTCTCGAAGGTTGATACAGCGACAAACTTGTCTGGTCAACGAAACGACCAATTGTTTGTTTGCATCGTCGAAAATATCGGACCGCCCATTAACTAGGGAAATGTCCACAACCACCTCTCCAATCTTATCCGCAATTTCTCCAATATTGTAGTACTCACAAACACACTCGCTATCATTTTCGACGAGACGTTTCCAGTCGAATCGCGGCTTTTCTTCCATGGGGGTGCCAATCACACGTTTTAACTCCAAATTTTTTTGAATACTCATTTTTTGCTCCGTATGGGGTAACATCTAAAAACCACTAGATGCAATTTTTCTACCTCTATTTCCTTACATTTCAAGCTCCGGTTGTAGAAAAAGTTTTATTTCCCGTAAATACTAGCTTGTGAGTCGAAAAAATAATTATTTACAAATTTTCCCCCATCAAGTTGAACCTTTTACCAACAATTAAAGCATAGGGCCACCAATAGCGTAGGAATTATGGCTCCTAAGAATAAATATAAAGGGGATATTCCTTCGGTGAAGTATTTCGACAAAACATTCTGTCCCGCAGGATTTGGAGCATTGGCTATCACCGTTAGTCCTCCGCCCGTTACAGCCCCTGACAGGACAGCTTTTTGCATGGATGAGTTTGTTGAAAATTCGGAAACGAGGGATGATAAATAGGTTATGGCCGCATTGTCGTTGAACGCGGTCAAAATTATAGAGCCGACGAACAACTGAAATTCTTTTAAACTCCTTAGGACCGGTGATATCCACCACTCTTGCAGCCCTCCAAAAGTTACCAGACTAGCCAGAAAAAATCCGACTAAAATGGGAGATTTTAGGCTCACATCGTCCTGATATGTTTTTGTAGTTTTTACAAATGCCAAGAAAAATAAAAACCCCGCTATTACCAGTGCAGGGGTATGTAAATTCAATACCGTCCATGCTAGGAATATACAGTGAGTAATGGTGACCGTCACTGGAATCGGTTTATTGTCACCATGCTTTTTATTGGCAGCGTCGCATTTGTTTTGCAATTCGGAAAATTCTTTTCTGAAAATTAAATAGTATACTAGCGTGTTGGTAATGACTCCTACAATGGCATGCGACCCTAGTAGCATAAACACTCGACCAATCGTTAGGTGCCACTTGTGGGCCACCATCAGTATGGGTGGTGCTGCGAAATGGGTCAATGTTCCACCAACGGAGACATTCACAAACAACAATCCTAGGGTGGCGTAGCATAATTTCTTCGAAGGTCGCAAATCGTAAAAATGTTTTGCAAGTAACATGGCCCCTATGGTCATGGCGGCAGGTTCGGTAATAAATGACCCCATGAACGGAGCGATAGTCAGAATGGATATCCACCAGGCCGCTACTGTCTTTCTCCCCAGACTAGCAATTCGTTGCAAAATAGACTCTGCCAACGACAAAACCGGACGTGTAGCCGAAATAGCCATAATAATGACGACAAAAACCGGTTCCACAAAGCTTGCGACATTATTAAAATAATGCCCCAGCGCATGCCATCCAAAAAAGATAGCCATACAGATCAACAGCGGAATTGCCCATAGCCCAAAAACTACTTCAACCTCTCCAAAAAAATGGCAAATGGTTGCAAAAAAGTGTTTTCTCGGTAAATTTCCCCCATCAGAGTCAGCAATTTTTTTAGACAACACTACGAACCGTGAGGCGAAGAAAGTATGAATAATCGCGCATAGGAACAGGGCCGTTGCGATTAAATTAAAGGGAGAAACTTGTACGCGATGTTTTAGAATCCCCACCAATGAGAGATTTTTCCCAGCTTCCAACGTTTGATATTCTTGGAGAGATATGGGAAAATTTATGGTAGAATGTGGGACAGCATGAGCAACACCGCTTAGACAAATTAAAAAGAGAACACAGCCTACTATAACGATGATACAAGAAAACCTACTTCGCACGGGATTGACGTTATTATTTTTATGTAAAATTCTTAATGAGAAAATTCAAAAACACTGTATTTCCGACCATTGCCAGAGCTAAGAGCAACAAGCTTCCTTTTCCATCTGATTGTCATTAACTTGACCAAGTTTTTTGGAAGCAGGAAGAAAACATCCATTCATGCCCCTATTATAAATTCAGGCGTTCCTTTGGAGGTTGAATTCGTTGAAGAAGAAGTTCCTCCAACGTTATTTTCACCCGATGCCTCTTCTCCCTTTGGCAGCGTCCCTTGTGTGTAGAGGACCATTTTTTGCTTCCAACGATCTACTTCATCCAAGAATACTTTAAAAAATTCTTCGAATTTACCTATATCCATAAACCTCAACGGAAATTGGTATCCAATGGCCGCATTGTTGCTTTCCGCATTATACGATAGCGTCATTCCTTTACTTTCCTCTGGATCGTTGTTAATTCGAAGCAAGTAACGCAATATCGATCCGGCGTTGGTTTCCGGAATTTGGCCGATTTCGGCGATGAATATCATAGAGTCGCGCTTATTTTCATGTTTTAAGTGAATAAGTGTTCCTTGATCTACGTCTAAACAGCAATATCCAGATGAATCAACCTGTAATCCAGACAAATTTATTCTATTGGCAAATTCGTGGAGAATGTCTGTAAAAGTATCTATTGGCATAAATGTTAGAGACATACTTAATGGATATACACATTTAGTCAACTTTTATTTCCCCATGAAGGAAAATTTTTATCAAATCCTTCCTTTACAACGGTGAAGGTTATATTTTCGAAATCATACCTAATTTGCCGCTCGAATTTTGAACTCTTCGACGTGAGACTTGCTAAAATTAATTATGTCCTGCAAAACAATTCTATTGCGGGGAGCAAAGATAGAATCACCGTCGTTTAAATTTTTATTCATTGCATGTTCGGGAATAAATTCTTGAAGGACAAATCGTTTTGCTCCGGTTAACTGGAATATTATACTCCTTATGTCATAGGACGTATGGAATGCTGGAACGACTGTTGTGCGAAATTCATAATCCACCTCACTGTTTTTAATCAAATCTATGGATTGTTTTATCTTGTCCATGCTAACAGAAACGTTGGCAATTTCGGTATACCTGTCAAACCTATGCTTAATATCCATGGCAACGTAGTCCAACAGTTTTGCCCTGTATAGGCTATCTAAAATTTCAGGCCGCGAGCCGTTAGTATCCAATTTTGTTAAAAAACCAAGCTCCTTTATTTTTTTCAAAAAGTCTTCCAAGTCGCCTTGCAAGGTTGGTTCTCCACCGGACATTACTACGGCTTCGATTTTTCCTTTTTTGGCGTTTAAAAAATTAAATATTTCGCGTTCCTCCATTGGAGTCCCAAATTTTTCAGGTAAAACCAAAGTCTCGTTATGGCAAAATTGGCAACAGAAGTTGCATCCCTGCGTAAATAAAACACAGGAGATTTTGCCAGGGAAATCAATTAGAGAAACTTTTTGTATGCCACCTATTTTCATTGATCGTTACATGTGTAAAAATCCAAAAAAACATTGCAAGGTTAGTCTGTTTTAAAAATTATACCCATTTCTTGTTGAATTTAACGTTCAGTTATTTAACATCCCCTGGAGAAAATGGTTGATAGGATTTTAAGTGAGATTAGGCAGGAAATTGCAAATTTAACCCGCAAAACTGAGGTAAAAAATGTCGGTAAGATTTTAACCCTTGCCGACGGGGTTGCGACCGTTGATGGGCTGTCAAGAGCGATGTACAATGAAATGATCGAGTTCCCAAACAATATTTTCGGAATCGCTCTAAACATTGAAGAAGAAATTGTAGGTGTCGTTTTACTTGGTGATAGTTCGTCATTGAAAGAAGGGGACGAGGCCAAAACCACCGGCAAACTATTATCGGTACCGGTTGGGATGGAGTTGCTCGGGCGCGTTGTTGATGCACTCGGAAATCCCATTGACGGGAAAGGCCCCATTGGGTGTAAAAATTTTCTGCCGGTGGAGCGTATTGCTCCCGGCATCATGACGAGAAAAGCTGTCAATCAACCATTGCAGACTGGAATTTTAGCAATTGATTCCATGATCCCCATAGGACGCGGGCAAAGAGAACTTATCATCGGTGATCGTTCCACGGGAAAAGGAAGCATCGCGGTGGATACAATTATTAACCAGGCAAATATAAATCGCAAAGGGCTTGCCAGTGGAGATCCGACATTTCGTCCAGTATATTCCATATACGTAGCCATTGGGCAAAAGAATTCTACCATCGCCCGAATGATTCACACATTGGAAGAGTTCAATGCACTTGAATACACAATTATTGTGTCATCCAGTGCTTCCGATAGTGCTTCAAATCAGTATATTGCCCCCTACGCAGGTTGTGCCATTGGCGAATGGTTCATGCAAAATGGAATGGATGCCCTAATAATTTATGATGATCTTTCGAAACATGCCGTAGCATACCGTCAACTTTCATTGATCCTGAAACGTCCCGCAGGACGAGAAGCCTTTCCGGGCGATGTTTTTTATCTACATTCTCGACTTCTAGAGCGTGCCGCCAGGATGAATGAAGAGAATGGAGGTGGTTCTCTTACGGCTTTACCGTTCATAGAAACACAGGCCGGTGACGTGTCAGCGTATATTCCAACGAATGTAATTTCCATTACGGATGGACAAATATTCCTAGATGCTGACTTGTTTAACCGTGGTGTACGCCCTGCCATTTCCGTAGGCATTTCCGTTTCCCGTGTGGGGTCAACTGCTCAGGTAAAAGGTTTTAAACAGGTTGCCGGGCAAATAAAATTGGAATTGGGCCAATACTATGAACTATCAGCATTTGCCCAATTTGGGTCTGACCTCGATGAAAAAACGAAAACAAAACTAGCCCGAGGGGCACGAATCGTGGAGCTATTTAAACAAGCATCCCTACATCCAAAATCCGTTGAAAGTCAAATCATGCTACTTTGGATGATGAAGAATGGCTATTTTGATACACTTCCAGTGGAGAAGATTTCAGCGATTGCCGTCGAATTGGAAGAATACGCAAATTTACACTTTGCAAGTCTCATGGCTTCCATTGCATCCAAGAAAATGCTGGAAGAATCGGAAGAAAGTAAGCTGCATGCATTGGCAAAGGAATGGCTGGGAACAAAAAATATTAAGTAGCAATGAAAGGCATAAAGGAAATTCGTAGTCGCATGAAGGCGGTACTCAATACCGCTAAAATCACGCGTGCAATGCAATTGGTTGCGTCTTCTAAAATGAAAAAGGCTCAGCAATTGGCGTTGCTAAGTCGTCCTTATATGCTCCTCCTTACTGCAATTACAGAAAATTTATCCAATTTGGCGTCTACTAAACTACACCACCCCTTTTTTGAACGTCGGGAAGTTAAAATTCGTGGAATCATTGTGATAGGAACGGATAGGGGTCTTTGCGGAGCATTAAATCAAAACATTTTGAGATTTATAAATGCAAATATTCCAAGGGATGAAAATGTAAAATTTATAACGGTCGGCAAGAAAGCAATGCAGCTAATTTCGATGGCAAAGTGGACGATCATTGCCAATTTTAACGTGAGTGATCGGACGGAATATTGCGAATTAGCACCCATTGTGGAATTTTTAAAAAATGCATACTTGACCAATGAGATTGATTCCCTGGAAATAATTTTTGCACAGTATGTCAATCCATTGATCCAGGAACCCATCAGCCAACATATTTTGCCGATGCTAGATTTTCAAAACGAATTGGAAAGACTCTGCAAAAATATGCGCATTGATTTGGATGAAATTTTACCCGACCAACGACCAATGATTGTGGAACCTAACATTAGTTCTGTCGTTGCCGTGCTATCCCAGATGTTTCTTAGTCAAAACATCTATCGTGTGATCTTGGAAGCCAAAGCATCGGAACATTCTTCTCGGACAATAGCAATGAAGGGGGCTACGGATAATGCGGAAACATTGTCGAAAGAATTATCTTTGGAATATAATAAGTTGCGCCAGGCAGCAATTACCAACGAAATTGTTGAAATATCAGCAGCAACACAGAGTTTGTAACATGGAAAATATTGGAAAAATTGTACAAGTTATCGGAGCGGTAGTCGATGTGGAGTTTCAGGTTAAGTCAACTCCCGATATTTACAATGCTCTAACCGTAAAATATGATATCGAAGGGAAACATGAAACCCTGATTCTTGAAGTTCAGCAGTATCTTGGCAGAGGTATGGTACGGACCGTGGCAATGTCAGCAACGGATGGCTTATTTCGTGGGTTAGAAGTGATTGACACGGGGAAACCTATCGAAGTGCCGGTTGGGGAAGAAGTTTTGGGAAGAATTTTAAATGTCACCGGTGATCCAGTTGATAATAAAGGAGAAGTGAAAGCCGTCAAAAAATATCCCATTCATAGGCCAGCACCTACCTTGCTTGACCAAGATACCGGTTCCCAAATTTTGGAAACGGGAATCAAGGTTATCGATTTGATTTGTCCCTTCATAAAAGGTGGCAAAATCGGAGCATTTGGCGGTGCCGGTGTTGGAAAGACCGTAGTTATCATGGAATTGATCCATAACATAGCAACCGAACATGGAGGGTACTCGGTTTTTGCTGGAGTTGGGGAACGATCCCGTGAGGGAAATGACCTGTTCCATGAAATGTGCGATTCTAAAGTCATCAACGTGGATGATCTTTCAAAATCAAAGGTTTCTTTAGTTTTTGGTCAAATGAACGAACCTCCTGGAGCCCGCATGCGCGTTGGGTTGACAGGACTTTCTATAGCAGAATATTTTCGCGATGAGAAGCATCAGGATGTTTTGCTATTTATCGACAATATTTTTCGATTTTCCCAGGCTGGATCCGAAGTCTCAGCTCTGCTAGGCCGTTCTCCGTCCGCCGTGGGCTATCAACCGACATTGAGCAAAGAAATGGGAGATTTCCAAGAACGCATTGCGTCTACCAAGGAGGGCTCCATAACATCATTTCAGGCCATCTATGTTCCCGCCGATGATTTGACAGATCCAGCTCCGGCGAATACCTTTGCTCACCTGGATTCCACCATTGTTTTGGATCGTAAAATTTCTGCCCTAGCAATCTATCCTGCCGTCGATCCATTGGCCTCAACTTCTAAAGCTCTATCCTCCGATATTGTTGGGGAAGAACATTTTCGTGTTGCCCGAAGTGTCCAGGCGCTGTTGCAAAGGTACAAAGATTTGCAGGATATCATAGCAATTCTTGGAATGGATGAATTGTCTGAAGAGGATAAGCTTACAGTTTCACGGGCACGAAAAATTCAAAAATTTCTATCACAGCCATTCCATGCCGCCGAAGTTTTCACAGGGTTCCAAGGGAAATATGTTAAAACTGTGGATACAATTCGCGGATTTGCAATGATTTTAGACGGGAAGGTCGACCATATTTCTGAAAATGATTTTTACATGAAGGGAACCATCGAAGAAGTCATCGAAGGGAGCAAGGCATGAAATCGTCAAAATATAATTCCACTCATTGAAGAAAAGCAATGCCATGGCCCTGCTGCTGAAAATCGTAACTCCCACCGGAATAACACTGAACAAGGAAGTAATGTCTGTAGTACTTCCGGCGTCGGATGGCGAGATAGAAATTTTACCGGGACATTTGCCCCTTTTGACAATTATTCAACCGGGTGAACTTGTCGCCAAAAACGCCAATTCCCAGGAATGTTTTGCCATAGATTTCGGGTTTGCCATGATTTCCAACGATAATGTTTTTGTTCTCACTGACGAATCACTAAACATCGACGAAACTGATTTGCACGAAATTGAAGAAGCAGAGAAGCGTGCTCAAAAAGCCCTTGAAGAAGCTCGCAACAAACGGGAGGCTCTAGATCCTGCCGAAATTGAAAAGCTTGATGCTAAAGTCAAATACCAAATGGCCAAAAAGCTTGCCAAAATACGACATTAATCCAACATTTTCTTTTTCACCGTTATTAATTTCTGTGTTGGTATGTCACCGGTCTCAAAATGATCAAGCGGTTTCCTAATCTTTATCTTCGTTAGATGATTTCCGTTCCGTTGGACAGCCAGCTTTTAGCCAGGAATATATGAACTGGTCAATGTCGCCATCCATAACTTCTTGAATGTTGCTCGTTTCAGTCCCAGTGCGCAAATCTTTCACCATTTGATATGGTTGGCAAACGTAGCTTCGGATTTGATAACCCCATCCGATTTCTCCTTTTGGTCCATAGAATTTTTCCATGGCAGATCGTTTTTCATCTTCCATTTTTTCATATAGGCGAGATCGCAGGTTCTTCATGGCGGATTCTTTATTCTTATGTTGGGAACGTTCATTCTGGCATGTGACAACGATACCTGTTTGAATGTGGGTTATTCGAATGGCCGATTCTGTTTTATTTACATGTTGACCGCCTTTCCCGCTGGAACGATAGGTGTCGATGCGCAAGTCGGCATCGTCAATTTTTATATCCTCATCGTCTTCAATTTCAGCGACTACGTCGACGGAACAAAAGGAAGTATGCCTGCGTTTGTTGGCATCGAATGGACTGATGCGTACCAGCCTATGAACACCCCGTTCAGCTTTTACGTACCCGTATGCGTTTTCTCCAATAATCCTAATTGTTGCACTGTTGATTCCAGCTTCTTCTCCCGGTTGCATATCCTGAATTTCCGTTTCGAAATTGTTCCGTTCTGCCCAGCGCATATACATGCGTAAAATCATATCGGCCCAATCGCACGATTCAGTACCTCCAGCCCCAGCGTGTATGCTCAAAATCGCATTGCAGTGATCATGCTTGCCACACAGATATGATGCTAGTTCTAACCTATTTAGATCCGTAGAAATTTTTTCTATGAGTGTAGCTGCTTCCGATAAATATTCCGTATTCTCCTGCTCGGATGATGCAAACTCTAGCAAAATGTTAATTTCATCTGCTGTTTTTCTTAAATTTTCCACACTTGCTACTTTTTGTTTGAGAGCATGCAATTTGCTGCCCGTTTCCTTTGCCAGTAACTGATTGTTCCAAAAATCAGGGGCCGACATACTCGCTTCAATTTCGCCGATTTCATGCTTTATGCC